>CALLYX010000198.1 GCA_937858775.1 uncultured bacterium
TCCACCGGCAGATACTCCGACAGTTTCCCGCCCACCAGGCGCTTGATCTCCTCGAGGCGCGCGGGCGTCTCGGCCTCGAAACGCAGGACGAGAACCGGCTGCGTGTTCGAAAACCTGACCAGCCCCCAGCCGTCCTTGAAGACCACCCTGACGCCGTCTATGCCGATCGTGTCGTAGCGCTCCGTGAAGTGCCGCTTCAGTGCATCGACGATCCCGGCCTTCTTTTCGTCGGGGCACTCTATCCGGATCTCGGGGGTGGCGTACGTCTTCGGGAGATCAGCGAGGAGCGCGGAGAGCGGCGACCGGGTGCGGGAGAGGATCTGCACCAGGCGGCAGGCGGCGAACGTGGCGTCGTCGTAGCCGAAGTAGCCGTCCGCGAAGCAGACGTGCCCGCTCATCTCGGCGGCGAGGAGGGCCCCCTCCTCGCGCATCTTCTTCTTGATGAGGGAGTGACCCGTGTTCCACATGATCGGAACGCCGCCCGCCGCCGCGATCTCGGCCGCGCACAGGTGCGAACACTTGACGTCGAAGATCACCTTCGCCCCCGGCCGGCGCGGAAGCATCTCCCGGGCGAAGAGGATGAGGAGCATGTCCGTCCAGATCACCCCCCCCTTCTCGTCGACCACCCCGATCCGGTCCCCGTCGCCGTCGAAGCCGATGCCGGCGTCCGCCCCCGCCCCGACGGTCCTGGCCCGGAGGTCCTCCAGGGCCTCGGGGAGCGTCGGGTCGGGATGGTGGTTCGGGAAACGGCCGTCCGGCTCGCAGTAGAGCGGGATCACCTCTACGCCGAGGTCGCGCAGGATGCGCGGGCTCGTGGGGCCGGTCGCGCCGTTCCCGGCGTCCACCACGACCTTGATCCTGCGCCCTCCCATCGGGATCCTCTCGACCACGGCGCGGCGGTACTCCTCCTCCACGGACGCCTCCGCCACGGAGCCGCGGCCGCGGCTGAAATCGCCCGACTCGATGATCTCCTGCACCTCCCGGATCTTCTCCCCGTAGATGGTGGATCGGCCCTCGGCGATCTTGAACCCGTTGTAATCGGGCGGGTTGTGGCTCCCGGTGATCATCACCCCGCCCCCGACGTCCATGGAGAAGAGGGAGAAGTAGAGCATGGGGGTAGTCACCACGCCGAGATCCGTCACGCGCGTCCCGGCCCGGACGAGCCCGTCGAGGAGCGCATCCCTGCACCAGCCCGAGCTCAGGCGGACATCGCGGCCGATGGAGATCCGGCCGATCCCCCTGCGCGAGAGATACGTCCCGATCCCCCTGCCGATCAGCCCGACTGACCGCTCGTCGAGATCCCTCTCCACGAGCCCCCGGATGTCGTACTCCCTGAATATGTGCGCTGGAATTTCCGCCATGGCCGGCCCCGCCGAGAAACGCCCGAGGATATCCGATCCCGGGGTCAAAGTCAATCGCGGGCAAGGGGAGGAGAAGGCCGGCGCCTATCCGTTCCCGCCGCGCCCCGGGCCGCGCGACCGGCTCGTCGAGGCTCAGGCCGCCACGCCTTCCCCCGCCCCGCGAAAGAGGGCGCGGGCGCACCGCCGGGCCGCCTCGCCGCATATCACACCGGCCGCGAGGCCCGCGAGGCAGTCCGACGGGAAGTGCATCCCGAGGTAGACCCTGGAGTAGGCGATCAGGAGGACGAGCGCCGCAAGGGGGAGGGCAAGCCGGCGCCGCCGCGCGGCGAGCACCCACGCGGCGGCCGCCGATGAGGCGCAATGCCCGGAGGGGAACGACCACGTGTCGCGGAATATCCGCGTCGCCGGGGTGCCGCGCATCAGCCTCACCCCGGCGACGGAGAGAAACGGCCTCGCCCTGGCGAAGAGCGGCTTCAGGGCCAGGTCGACCGAGATGGTGGCGAGGACGAATGAGAGGGCGAGGGCGATGAGCGTCTCCTTCCCCCCGCGGCGATCGAGCGCCCACACCGCAACGCCGACGCAGATCCAGGGCAGGAAAAAGTCCGCCGACGCGCTCGCCCCCCACATCAGCCGGTCGAGCGCGCGGCAGTGGTGGGCGTTGATCCAGCGGAGCAGTTCGGTCTCCATCCGCCTATCGCCTCCGCCGCAGCCGGACGATGACGCGGCGGCGGATCCTCCTGAGCACCGTCAGGTCCCAGCCGAGCATCGCCGCCCCGGCCACGATCATCAACGTCCCCTGGAGGATCGGCAGGAAGAGCCCGATCACCCCCAGGGCCAGCAGGGCGTACCCCCCGGCGATTCTCGCCGCGTGCCTGAACCGTCTCACGCCCCGTATATACACCATGGACGCCGCCCCGCGCAACCGTAACCCTCCAGCTCACCGCGAATGGGATTGATGAACGCGCGCTTAACCGCTATACTGCCCCCCGTCACGCCGCGGCCTGCGGGGCCGGGGCGCGCGAAGGGCGGCGGCGCGCCTCTCCGGCGCTCACCGCCGCGGGAGGCGGGGCGATGGCGCAGGCGGTTCTCGTCACGGGGGGTACGGGCTTCACCGGCGGACGCCTCTGCCTGAAACTCGCCGAGCGCGGCTTCCGCGTGCGGACGGTGGCGCGCGACCCGGAGAAGGCCGAGGGGCTCTCGAAGGCCGGCATAGAGGTACTCCGGGGGGATCTCAAGGACCCGGCGTCGCTCCGCAGGGCCGCGGAAGGGCGGGAGGTCGTCTACCATATCGCGGCCCTCTTCCGGACGGAGGGGGTCCCGGACAGCGAGTTCAGGGAGGTCAACGCCCTCGGCACCCTGCGCATGCTCGAGGCGGCCCTCGAAGGAGGGGCGCGGCGTTTCGTACACTGCAGCACCGTCGGCGTGCACGGGCACGTGACCGAGGTGCCATCGAACGAGGACTCCCCCTTCGCCCCCGGGGATATCTACCAGGAGACCAAGCTCGAGGGGGAGACGCTGGCGCGGGAGTTCTTCCGCGACCGCGGCCTTCCGGGCGTGGTCTTCCGCCCGGCCGGAATCTACGGCCCGGGGGACATGCGCTTTCTCAAGCTCTTCCGCTCCATCGCATCGGGGCGTTTCCGGATGATCGGCAGCGGGAACGCCCTTTACCACCTGACGTACATCGACGACCTGACCGACGGGATCATCCTCTGCGGCACGAGGAGGGAGGCGCTCGGCGGCGTCTATATCCTCGGCGGGGAGCGCTACGTGACGCTGCGGGAGTTCGCGGCGACGATCGCGGAGGCCCTCGGGGTGCGGCTCTCCCGCGTCCGCATACCGTTCGCCCCCGTCTACGCGGCGGCCTTCCTCTGCGAGAAGGCCTGCCGGCCGCTCCGAATAGAGCCGCCGATCTTCAGGCGGCGCGTCGACTTCTTCCGCAAGGACCGCGCCTTCGACATCTCAAGGGCCAGGCGCGCGCTCGGCTATGCGCCGCGCGTCGGCCTGCGGGAGGGGATCCGCCGCACCGCCGACTGGTACCGCGCCCAGGGGCTCCTGTAAACCGCCGCCATGAAAACGATCTGCGTCCTCGGCAACTTCTCCGGTCGCAACGCGGGCGACGCCGCGATACTCGGGGGCCTCCTGGAGGATCTCTCCTCCCGATACCCGGGCCTCTCCTTCACCGTCCCCACCATCAACACCGCCTTCGTAAGGCGGGCCTTCGCGCGCTACCGCGTGGCGCCCGTCTCCCTAATGCCGTGGAACCTGAGTCTCAAGATCCTCGGCCTCCCGGTCTTCACCTCGACGCTCCGCTCCGACCTCATCCTCGTCACCGACGCCATCCTCTTCGAACGGCGCCTCTTCGATCCGACCCACAACTACCTCTCCACCCTCGCCTTCGCGCTGCCCTTCGCCCGGCGCCGCGGCGTCCCGCTCGTCCTCTACAACATGAGCCTCGGCCCCGTGAAAACGCCCCTGGGCGAACGGCTCCTCCGGCGCGTGCTCCGCAGCGCGGACCTCATCATCACGCGCGACGCGGACTCCCAAGACCTCGCGCGACGCCTCGGACCCTTCGGGGAGAAGCTCCGGATGGGGGCGGATTGCGCCCTAAACGTCCCCCCGTCGGACGATGCGCGCCTCGCCGAGATCTCCCGGCGGGAGGGGATCCTCTCCGGGGCGCGCCCGACCGTCTGCTTCAACATCAACAGCTATATCGACGCCGATATCGTCCCCGCGGGGGGGAGGGGGATCGACCCCGCGGCATTCCTCGCCGCGGTCCGGCAGGCGATCGACAGGGCGGTGGAGGAGTTCGGCGTGGACGCCCTGCTCCTGGTCACCCAGCCGATGGACATGGCGATCACGACGCGGCTGATGCGCTCCCTGGCCAGGCCGGAACGGGCGCGCATCGTCTCCAACCGCGACTATTCGCACAACGACCTCGCGAAGGTGCTCTCGCGCGTCGAGATGCTTATCGCCCTCAGGACCCACTCCCTCATCCTCGCCGCCGCCGCCGGCACGCCGGTGGGGTGCGTGGTGTCGTACCCGAAGAACCGCGGCTTCATGCGCTCGATCGACATGGGCGACCAGGCCCTGGAGTTCGCCGACTTCTCGGCGGGGTCGTACTGGGGGCTGGTCGAGCGCACCTGGCGCCGCAGGGCGGAACTCAGGGCGCGTCTTCTCCCCGCCGTCGCGAGGGAGAAGGAGAAGGCGCGCGGGAGCGCGGGGCTCCTCGCGCCGTTCATCGAGCGCTGATTCCCTTCTCGCCGCCGAGATCGGAAAGGCGCGCCGAGTGAACCGGTCCGCCCCCCGCGGGAAAGAGGGGAAGATGACGCAGCGATTCCGGGGGGGGGCGAAGTGGGCCGCCCGGGCCGCCGTCGGCGCCGCCCTCATGGCGGGGGTGATCTGGTGGGCGGACCCGGGCAAGGTGCTCGGGGGCCTGGCCAGGATACAGCCGGCCTGGATCCTCCCGATCCTCCTCACGGCCTACCTCGGCATGGTCATCTCCTGCATGCGATGGCAGGTTCTCCTCCGGGCGCGCGGCATCGGCGTCTCCGTCAACCGGCTCGTCTTCTACTACACGATCGGCTACTTCTTCTCGGCGTTCCTCCCGAGCATGTTCGGCGGCGACATCGCCCGTTCCTATATCTTCGGGCGGCGGATCCGGAGCCAGGTCGAGTCGTTCGCCTCGGTCTTCATGGAGCGCCTCACCGGCCTCACCGGGCTCGTCCTCGTCGCCGCCGCCGCCACGGCGCTCAACCACCGGACCATCCGCGCCGCCGGCCTCCTCCCGTGGATGCTCGCCATCTTCGCCGGGTTCACGGCATTCCTGCTCCTCGTCTTCAGCCGCGCGCTCGCAGCGCGCGCGGGGGCGCTCCTGCGATGGGGGGGGGCCGCGCCCTGGCGCGACAAGTTCATCGCCTTCCACGACGCCCTCCTCTCCTTCCGGGGCGAGGGGGGGGCCGTCGCCGCCGCCCTTCTCCACTCGGTCCTCTTCCAGCTCCTGACGAGCGTCAACACCTGGATCGTCTGCCGGGCGCTCTGCCTCGACATCCGTTTCCTCGACATAATGGTCGTCGTCCCCGTCATCCTCCTCGTCTGCGCGATCCCGGTGACGCCGAACGCGGCGGGGATATGGGAGTGGGCGTTCATGGTCTTCTTCTCGCAGCTCGGCTACGGGGCGGCCGACGGGACGAACATCGCCCTCGTACTGAGGGCGAAGAACGTCGTCGTCGCGCTCGTCGGGGGCGTCTTCTACGCGTTCTCCCCCGGCGGCGCCGGCGCGGCGGAGGGGGGGGGGCGGTGAGGGCGCGCGGCTGGCTCGCCTACTCCGCGGCGCTCGTACTCCTCGGCGTCACCTTCAGCGCACCGCTCGCCGCCCACCTGCGATCGGGCATTCCATACTCGTTCATGCCGGTGCCCGGCCTAGAGCTCGTTCACCAGCAGCCCGCCGACTCCCTCCAGCTCATGCACCGGCTCTGGCTCTTCACCCAGGCGGCGTGCGGGAGGATTCCGTTCTTCCGCAACCCGTACGAGTTCTCCTCCCCGGAGACCCCGCCCCTCTTCAACACCCAGGGGATGCCGCTCTCCTTCGCCTTCGCCATCTTCGCCCCGCTCGGGAATATCGCCGCGTACAATATCCTCCTCCTCCTCTCCTTCGCGGCATCCGGCGCCGCGATGGCCGTGCTCGTGCGCGATCACACGGGCAGCCGCGGCGCCGCCCTCTGCTGCGGCGCCATCTACGCCTGCCTCCCATACCGCCTGGGCCACCTCTTCGGGGGCCACCCCGGCGGCTTCGTCTTCTTCGTCGCGCCGCTCATGCTGGCTTCGGCGGAGAGGGCGTTCCGCGGGGGGCGCGGCTCCTTCGCCTGGGGGGCGGCGGCGGGCGCCTGCATCCTCTGCACGGCTTCCATCGAGCTGCACCAGACCCTCTACCTCGGCCTCCTGCTCCCCCTATACGCCGCCATGGCGATCCTCTCCGCCGCCCTCGAACGCGGCGCGGCGGCCGCGGCGCGCGCCTCGCGCCTCCCCCTCGCCGGGATCCTGCTGCTTTGCGCGGCCGCGGCCATCTACCTGCTCTGGGTGAAATACCGCTTCCTGGAGACCTCCGCCATGGGCGGGGGCAGGGCCCTCAAGACCGTGCACGGTATGAGCCCGGGTCTGCGCGACCTCTTCCGCAAGAGCGCCAACGCGGAGAAGAACATCCACCTGGGGATCGTCCCCGTCATCCTTGCCGCGTGCGGCCTCGCGGCGCGGCGCGCCGAGATCCGGGGGAGGCGGGCGCCCGCGGGCGCGCTCGCGTGGCTCTACTTCTGGGCGGGCCTCTTCGTCTTCTGTTACGCCGTCGCCCTCGGCACCGCCCTCGATCGCTTCCTCCCCCTCTACCCGCTGCTCCACCGCACCGTGCCGTTCCTGGCGTACTCCCGAACATCCAGCCGCATTATGAACACGGCCGCCGTAGCCCTCCTCGTCCTCGCCGGCTTCGGCCTTCGCGCCCTCTTCGCGCGAGGCCGGGCGGGGGCCGCCGCGGCCATCGCCGCCGTCGCCGTCGCCCTCATCGACTACCACCCCAAGCGTTCCATCGGCGTGAGCATCATGGGGGGGATGGACTCGGTCTACGCAATCGTCCGCCGCGAGGGCGCGGGGGGGCGCCTTCTCGAGCTCCCGATCTGGCCCGGCGACTCGGCGTGGACTTCACTCTACGAATATTACGGGACGCTCACCGGCGTCCCGATCGTGAACGGCTACAGCCCGGCGGCGCAACTCCGCTACCAGGAACGCGTCTTCCTGCCGCTCAGGACGCTCAATATCGGGGAGCTCCGTGCGGGGCAGCACGCGCTCCTGAGGGAGTGGGGCGTCCGCTTCGTCGTCCTGCACCAAGACGCGTTCCCGCGGCGCGTCAGCCGCTACCCGTTCGCCTTCACGCTCTCGAATCTCGTGAGATGCCCCTACCTCGGCTTCGTCCTGCGCGACGGCCCCCATTTCCTCTTCTCGGTCAGGGGGGCGCCCTCCGGCCCGCCGCAGGCGTTCACGGCGACCAGCCCGGTCGGGGTCGTCTATTCCGCGCGGCGGATGGGGAGCGGGATCGGCGTATGCAACCACGACGCGGCCGCCTCCTCCGGCCATTCGCTCTCCTCGACCGCCCCGGGCGCGACCGGCCTGTTGATGAGCTCGCAGCCGCTGCTCTACCCCACCGGGGAGTACACGCTGTACGTCAATCTGAAGGCGGGGGCGGGAGGCGGAAGGGGCCGCATCGAGGCGTACGACGCCGGCCGCGGACGGCCCGTGGCGTCGCGCCCGATCACCCGGCGGGAGCTGCCGGGGGACCACGCGTACCGCCTGCTCCCCCTCGACTTCGGCTGCGACGAGCCGACGATCCTCGAGTTCCGCGTCTCGCGCGAAGGCGGGGGCGCGCTCTGGGGGGATTTCGCCTACATCCTCTTCCGGTCGGAGCGCGACCCGCGGCGCAGCTACGAGGCGGAGGAGCTCTTCCACATCGGCTCATCGGTCGCCGACGCGCGCGCCTCGGGGGGGTGCGCCGTGGAGGTGGGGAAGGACGAGGATCCCTCGATGCCGGCGGTGAGCGGCCCCGTGCGGATCTACGGCCCGGGGAGGTGGCTCGTCCGTTTCCGGATGCGGGCGGAGGAGGCGGGGCCGGGAACGGTGGCCGCGATCGAGGCGGCGAGCGCCTTCGGGGGGACGCTGGCGCGGCGCGATCTCTCGCGGGAGGAGGTCTCCGGCGGAGACGCCTACAGCGACTGCGCGCTCGAACTCGAGCTGGACCGGATCGTCCCCCTCTCCTTCCACGTCAGGCAGTTCAACCGGGCGCGCCTCAGGGTTGACCGGATAGAGATCGAGCCGGCGGGGGCGTCAGCAGGGTGATACCTGCTCGACGAACCAGTACAGGGAACTCGACAGGAGGCGCAGCAGCAAGAGGCAGAGCCCGGCCTTGATTCCGCCGTAGATTCCCATGATCGCCCCCGCGGCGGCGCGCCACGAGAAACCCTCCTCCGCCCGCCTCCTGAGCCGCCGCCCGATCCCGGCCAGCCCGGCGGGGTCGCCGAGCGCGGCGCCGAGGGCCTCGGCGTACGCCGCCTCGTCACCCAGCCGCGCGTATATCCCGTCGTCGCCGAGGAGGGCGCGGTTTACGGGCGTGTCGAAGACAACCGAAGGCAGCCCCGCGGCCATGTAGTCGAGGAGCTTCAGGTTCGCCTCCGACGGATGCACCTTGGGGGAGACGGCGATATCCGCGGCGGCAAGATAACGCGGGACCATCGTCCGGTAATCCGCCCTTCCCGTGAAACGCGTCCTTCCCCCTATCCCCAGCCGCTCCGCCATCGCCCTGTACTTCTCCACGTCGGGATAGCCGACGATCAGGAAATACGGGTCCGCGCCGCCCCCGGCGACCTTCGCCGCGGCCCGAAGCAGGATATCCGTCCCCTGGTACTCCGTGAGCACCGCCGTGAAGACCACGACAGGCCTGTCGACGGGGAGGCCCAGCCCCTCCCGCAGCCGTTTCTTGTCCGCCGCGGGGGCGATCTGCGCCGTGTCCACGCCGTCCGGGACGACTTTGATCCGCCCCGGCGGGGCCATCCGCCTTTCGCGGAGGAGATCGGCGACCATCGGGGAGGAGGCGGTCACGGCGTCGGCGCGGCGCAGCGACTCCCGTTCCAGGAGCTCCAGAAAGCGGTACGCCGCGGGGTTCCGCCGCAGGAAGCGGTGCGCCCTGCACTCGTCCGTCAGGCTCCCCTGTATATCCACGACCATCGGGACGTTCCTCAGGCGCTTGTACAGGCCGCCTAGAAAACCACCCTCGTGGAGGGCCGCGAGGATCACGTCCGGCGGGCGCGCGTGAAAGGCCCGCAGGCAGGTCACGAAAAGGAGGAGGTCGATGTAGAATTTGTGTATGGAGGGGCCCGCCGACGTCTTCCGGTACCACGGGACGCGGAGGGAGCGGTGAGTCTCGATCCCTTCCGCGTCCGCCCCCAGGTGGTAGGTGCAGAGCACGATCTCGTTCCCCATTCCCTGAAGCGCCCTCATCAGCCCGAGAAGCCTGACGTGGCACCCCCTGTCGGCGAAAAACGGGGTGGGGGCGATGATGCCTGACGGACGAGTGCAGGGCGCACCGCTTCCTGCGGCGGAACCCCGCGGCGTACCGCTTTCTGGAGCTCCTGGAACGGGAG
>CALLYX010000199.1 GCA_937858775.1 uncultured bacterium
CGACGAATGCCGGCACGAGCACGGCTTGCAGCACACCCAAGGCGACGAGCTCGAACAGCAGATTCGGAATCATGTTCGCCGACAAGTACACGTCGGCGAGCACACCGTTGCCCAGCACGGCCGCGACGGCGAGGATCGTCGGCGAGATCTGTTCGCGCAGGCCCGTGAACATCTGCCACGGCAGCGTCTTCTGCGAGGCCGAGCCGACAAAGAGGACCACCACGACCTCGTCGAACGAGGTGATGAAGGCGAAAAGCGCCCCCGCGATCACGCCCGGTTGAACCTGCGGCGGAGGGCGGAAGCGCGGGAGAGGAGGGCGCGGAGGGCTTCGCCGTCCTCGCCGCGGAGGGCCTTCTTGAGGGAGGAGAGCTGCCTCTCGAGGGCGGCTACGGCGCGGAGGATCTCCACGGCGTTCTCCGCGGCGATCTCCGCCCATATCCCCGCCCCGCCCGCTGCGACGCGGGTGGTGTCGCGGAAGCCGCTCCCCGCGTAACCGAGGGCGGTCTTCTCGCCGATCAGCCCGGCGGAGGCGTTGACGAGGGAGGCGGCCAGCAGGTGGGGCAGATGGCTGATCGCGGCTACGACGCGGTCGTGCCCGCGGGGGCTCATCACGCTCACGCGCGCCCCGAGGGCCTTCCAGAACGCCACGACATCCCCGAGGGCGGCCCCGTCCGTGCCGCGCACGGGTGTGACGATGCACGGGGCGCCATCGAAGAGGTCGGCGCGCGCCGCCCCCATCCCGCTCTGCTCGGAACCGGCGATTGGATGCGCCCCGACGAATCGCGCCCCGCGGCCGAGGGCCCTCCGCGCGCGCTCGATCACGAGGCGCTTGCAGCTCCCTGCGTCCGTGACGATGCATTTTGCGGGGAGATGCGGCCGTATCTGCTCCGCGATCCGCGCCGTGGCCCCGAGCGTGACCGCGATCACCACCATGTCGGCCCCGGCGACCGCCTTCCCGGGGTCCGGCGTGGCGAAATCGACCATCCCCCTCTTCCCGGCCTCAATGGCGGACTCGTCCCTGCGGACCAGGCCGCAGACCTCCCGGGCGAGCTTCGCCTTCCGGGCGGCGAGGGCGATCGAGCCGCCTATGAGGCCGAGACCGCAGACGGTGAGCTTTTTCATCCGTCCTCCCGGGAAGTTCCAGACGGCGCGCCCGCGTTCCGCCTCGCTGAGGGCCATCACCGCTCCGTGATAGTCTCCTCCACCTTGACGCCGAAGTGGCGCCCGGCCTCCTCGATGTAGGCGAGGACCTCCGTTCCCTTCTCGATCTCGACCACCGAGACCGGGGCCCCGCCAGGCCTCACGAGACGGATCGTTTCGGCGTTCTGGAGGATGAGCGCCACGGGCCTGCCGTTCGCCTCGGCCTCTACGAGGAGCATCGGCCGCCTCTCGATCTTCACCCTGCCGATGATGACCGGCTGGGCAGCCCCGTCGTGCCCGACGGCGAGCGCCTCGACGCCCGCCCCCAGTTCCGAGAGGTATTTCGTCTTCCCGCCGGGCAGGAGCGTGTAGGCGTGGACGCCGCCGGCGTTCACCCGGAACGGGCGCGGTGAGACGTACGGGTTTTCGACGCTCTCAGAGTGTACGAGGAAAAGGGCCGCGCTCGAGTTCCCGACGAGCATCCCCTCCCCCGTCTTCATGCTCGTGCATGTGTCGATGCAGACCCGGTCGCCCATCCCGAGCCGCTCGACACGGGTGACCCTCGCCGTGATCAGGGCGAGGCGCTCGCCGGACCGGCGCACCGCTTCGATCGTCTTCCCGATCTGGGCGGGGTCCGCGGTGTGGAGGACGATCCCGTCAACCCCCCTCTCGAGCACCCGCGCGGCGGCCATGGCCTCCTCGATCCCCCTCACCTCGGCGAAGATGCCCTTCGCCTGGGCGACGAGATTCTCCAGGGGGATGATCTTCCAGTCTGCGCAACGCACCACGACAGTCCTGCCCCTGCTCAGGCGCAGCGCCTCCTCCTCGTCGGCCTTGCCGCGGATCTCCACCTCGACGACGTCCTCCCCGAGGCGGAGATCGCCGTCCGGGGCGACGGTGCGTATCCGGCCGAGCCGCCTCACCTCCGCGCTCCTTCCCTCCTCCACGACGATCGCGTCGGCGCCTCCCTCCAGCGCGGCCGTCACCACCGCCTTGTCCCACGGGACAGCCTTGACCCAGACCTTTTTCATGGGCATCCCCTAGCGCCGATGCGCGGCGAAATTCCCCCGCCCGCCGCGGCGAAGATCACTTCTGCCTGAGGAACTCCATCGCCTTCGACGCGTCCCATCCCTGGTGCGCCATCTTCCCGATCGCCTGGACGATGCGGATCGGGTCCTTGTGCTGGAAGGCGTTCCGACCGATCGAAACGCCGGCCGCGCCCGCCTTGAGCGCCCCCTCGACCATCGCGAGCAGATCCCGGTCCGTCTCCACCTTCTCGCCTCCGGCTATGACTACGGGGATCGGGCACCCCTCGACGACATCGCGGAACGTCTCCGCGGTCCCGGTGTACACCACCTTCACGATGTCCGCGCCGAGCTCGGCCCCGACGCGCGCCGCGAGTTTCACGTTTTTCACGTCGTACTGGTTCCCGATCTTCTCCCCGCGCGTGTACATCATCGCGACGAGCGGCATCCCCCACTCGCAACAGGCCTTGGCAACCGCCCCCGTGTCGCGGATCATCGCGCTGTCCTTCACGTCGCCCAGGTTCACGTGGACGCTCACCGCGTCCGCCCCAAGGCGCAGCGCCTCCTCGACGGTGCATACGAGCACCTTCGTGTCCGGGTGGGGACTCAGGGAGGTCGAGGCGGAGAGGTGGACGATCAACCCCACGTCCTTTCCGCCGCCGCGGTGCCCGGCCTCCACCATCCCCTTGTGCAGAAGGATGGCGTTCGCGCCCCCCTCCACCATCTTGTTGATCGTGGTCTTGATGTCGCTGATGCCCGGTATCGGCCCCATGGTCATTCCGTGATCCATCGGGACGATGACCGTTCTCCTGGCGGTCCTGTTTATGATGCGCTCCAGCCGTATCGCCTTGCCTATCATCTTCTCCTCCCGGTCCCCGACGCCTTCCTGCGTTTCATCGCGCGCAAGGCATCCCCGCCCGTTCCGGGCGCGACGCGGAAAAGCCCGGACCCGTTCATCTGGCCTTCGGATACGAGCCGAGGTGCTCGACAAAGAGGCACTGCCTCCTCAGCTCCTCGATCGCCTGCGCCACGTTCTTCTCCGCGACGTGCCCCTCGAAGTCGATGAAGAAGTAATACTCCCATGCCTTCCGCTTGGAGGGACGGGACTCGATCTTCGTCAGGTTGATCGCGTGCCTCTTGAACGGGTGCAGCATCCGGTAGAGGGCCCCGACCTTGTCCGAGACCGAGACCATTATCGAGGTCTTGTCATCCCCCCCCGGGCCTACGGCGCGGCGCCCGATGACCAGGAATCGCGTCTCGTTCGTGCCGCTGTCCTCGACCCCCCTCGCGACGATCTTCAGGCCGTAGAGCTCCGCAGCGAGCTCGCTCGCGATCGCCGCCGCGCCCGGCTCCTTCGCGGCGATCTGGGCCGCCCGGGCCGTCGAGGACGCCTCGACCAGCTCGGCGCCAGGGTGGTTTCCGCGGATCCAGCCGCGGCACTGGCCGAAGACCTCGGCCTTGGAGTAGATCCTCCCGATCCCTCCCGCCGGGCGGCCGGCCATGAGGCAGTGCGAGACCTCCTGGTAGATCTCCGCGCAGATCTTGGCGCGTGAATCCATGAACATGTCGAGGGTGTACGTCACCGCCCCCTCGTTCGAGTTCTCGATGGGGACGACGCCATAATCCGCCTCGCCGCGCTCCACGTCTCTGAATATGTCCGCGATATTCGACGCCGCCCTGTAGTCGACGGAGCCGCCGAACTTGTTCCTGGCGGCAAGATGGGTGAACGTCGCCTCGGGGCCGAGGTAGGAGATCATGAGCCTCTTCTCGAGGGAGAGGGCCGCGGACATTATCTCGCGGTAGATCGCGCGGAGGGCGCCCGGCGGAAGGAGTCCGCCGCCCAGCGCCTCGACCCTCTCGTACACCGCCTTTTCCCGTTCCGGGGCGTACACATCCCGGTCCGCCCTTCTCTTGATCTCGCCGATCTCGCGGGCGCACGCCGTCCGCTCGTTGATGAGGGCCACTATCCTGCGGTCCAGCGCGTCGATCTTCCTCCTGAAGCCGTCTATCTTCATCGCTGCCTTTCTCATACGAGCGGTTCCGGCGCGGCCGGATGCCGCCCGTCTTCCCGGGGGGGGGCCCCGCCGTCTCTTGCGTCGGCCCCGGCCGCCGCCGCGCGCCTCAACTCCTCGATCTCGGGCAGGTCCTTGATGCTGCGGAGCCCGAAATGCTCCAGGAACTTCTTCGTGGTTCCGTACAGGTGCGGCTTCCCGACCGCCTGTTTCCGCCCCTTGGGCTCGATCAGATCCCTGTCCATCAGGTTCTCGATCACCCCGTCGATGTTCACCCCCCTGATCGCCTCGATTTCGGCCTTGGTGATCGGCTGCCGGTACGCGGCGATCGCAAGGGTCTCGATCGCCGGGGCCGAGAGCTTCCGGCGCGACGGGGTGGCCCTGAGCTTGGAGATCCAGGCGCCGTACTCCGGGAGCGTCTGGAGCCGGTAGCCCCCCGCGATCTCTGCGATCGTAAAGGACCTTCCGCTCGCGCGGTATTCCTCCCTGAGCTGGTCGATGATGGCGCGTATCTCCCCGTCCGCGAGCGGTGCTGCGGAGGAGAGGATCTCCCTCACCTCCCCCGGCCTGACCGGCTCGCTGCCGGCGAAGAGGAGCGCCTCGATGACGGACTTCGGACTCTCGTCGGCCATGCCCCATCCCCCCGCGGGTATCGCCCGCGCGGCCTGCCGCCGGGCGGCGCTCACGCGGCGCAGATCTCGATCTCCGCGAACGGCTCCGGCTGGTGCGCCTGTATCTTCTTGAGGCGGATCAGCTCGAGCAGCGCCAGGAAGGTCGCGATCACCTCCGCCCTGATGAGGGCGTCCTTGAACAACTCGCTGAACTTGACGACCGGCCGCTCGCCGAGGAGCGCGCTTATCGAGGCGATCTTGTCGGTCACCGTGTAGATATCCTCGGCGATCTCGCGCGGGTCCCCGGTGACGCGCTTCAGCACGTCCGAGAAGGCGCTGATCAGGTCGAAGATGCTCACCTCCGCCAGCGGGCTGTCCGATGGCTCCGGCAGGAACGTACGGTCGACGTACCGCGCGAAGACCGACTGCTGCTCCTGCTCCTTCCGCGACAGGAAGCCGGCCGCCTCCTTGAACCGCTTGTACTCGAGGAGCTGCTTCACGAGCGCCGCCCTCGGGTCTTCCCCCTCCCCGATATCCTCCTCCGCCGGTCGCTCCTCCGGCGGGAGGAGCATCCGGGACTTGATGTGCAACAGCGTCGCCGCCATGACCAGGAACTCGCTGGCTATATCCAGGTCCAGCATCCGCATCAACTCCAGGTAGCGGAGGTACTGGTCGGTGATCTTGAGGATGGGGATGTCGCGGACATCCACCTCCTCGCGCCGTATCAGGTACAGGAGGAGATCGAGCGGGCCCTCGAAGATATCGAGCGCGACCTTGCAGTCGCGCATCTCCTCCATGACGCGGTCGCGCTCCGCCCCGCCGGCCGGCGCGGGGGACGTCAGCGGAGAAGACCCATCTTCCGCTTCACCTCGCGGATCGTCTCCCGGGCGATCGTCCTGCATTTCTCCGCCCCCTCGTCGAGCGCCCGGCGCACCGACGCCGGGTCCTTTCTCAGCTCCTCGCAGCGCGCGCGAATCGGGGCGAGCTCGCGGGCGATATTCTCCGCCAGCAGCCCCTTGCATTCGATGCAGCCTATCCCGGCCCTCCGGCACTCGTCCGCGACGCGCGCGGCATCCCCCGGCGCCGAGAAGAACCCGTGCAGGGCGTAGATGTTGCAGACCTCCGGGGTGCCGGGGTCAGTGCGCCGCCTGCGCGCCGGGTCGGTGACCGCCAGCGAGAGCTTCTTCCGGATTTCCTCGGGCGCCTCGGTGATGGCGATATAGTTGTTCAGCGTCTTGCTCATCTTCGCGCGGCCGTCGAGGCCGGCAACCCGCGCCGCCTTCCCCAGCAGCGTCTTCGGCTCCGGGAACGTCTCGCCGTATAGGCGGTTGAACTTCCTGGCGACATCGCGCGTGAGCTCGAGATGCTGGGACTGGTCCTCCCCCACCGGGACGACCTCGGCCTTGTAGAGCAGTATATCCGCCGCCTGGAGCACCGGATAGTCCAGGAGCCCCATGGTGATCCGTTCGCGGAAGTGCGCCGACTTGTCCTTGTACTGCGTCATCCGCTCCAGGTACGCGACGGGGATCACCGTGTTGAAGTACCATGTGAGCTCCGCGTGCCCCGGCACGTCCGACTGCACGAAGATGGCGCACCTCGCCGGGTCCACCCCGCAGGCCATATACCCGACGGCGGCGTCGAATATCCGCGCCTGCATCTCGGCGGGCTCGTACGGCACGGTGATCGCATGCATATCGACGATGCAGAAGAAACACTCATGCCCGTCGAGCAGCGAAACCCAGTTCTTGATGGCCCCGAGGTAGTTGCCGATGTGCAGGATGCCGGTCGGTTGTATGCCGCTGAAGACGCGTTTTTTCACCGATACTCACCTCGCGACGTTGAAGTGTATCAATTCGTCAAGGCGGTGTCAAACGCGCGCCCCCCCCGCGGCGGACGCCCGGCGACGACCGCCCTCGGCGGAAACGCCGGGAATTTCATGCGAACAGCGGGACCCGCCGCCCCGGCTCTCCCCCGGCGGCGGGGATCGAACAGCGAAGGAGGCGATGGACTCGTCGAGATCCTTCTCGATGCGGGCCGCGCCATCCGGGTACGCCTTCCACCGGTTGAACCGCCGCCCGGCGTCCTTCCCGCATAATGGAATTTACGCCATCCCCCCCTTTACCCGCGCCGTGCGGCGTGCTATAAGTATGGGTAGAAGGATGGGGCCATGCGCGAACGAGGTCGGGCCTTGATCGTCGACGGGCGCCCAACGACCCGCGAAAGCCTGCTGCGCGTATGCCGCGGCGCGGGCCTTTCCGGCTCGATCGCCCTCTCATGGCCCGAGGCGAAGGAAGAGCTCAGGAGCCGTTACTACGACCTCGTGCTCATCTGCAGCGAGTCACGCGGGCATTCTTGCGTGGCGATGATCCGGGATATCAGGGAACTCGGCCTCGACTCGTGCATCCTCATCGTCGCGCCTCCCCGCCGCCACTCCACGATCGTGGAGTGCCTCAGCAACGGCGCTTACGACAACATCCTGACGCCGGTCCACGAGACGTGGGCGGCGATCACCGTATCGAGGGCGATAGAGCGCCGGAAGTATTACGCGGGGGCGCAGATGAAAGACCATTACCGGCGCCTCTCCATCTTCGACGATCTGACCCGAATCCACAACCACCGCTACTTCCACCAGTCGCTCTCCCGCGGGATCAGCGCGGCGGCGCGCTACCAATACCCGTTCTCCATCCTGCTCATGGATCTGGACAATTTCAAGGCATACAACGACGCCCACGGGCACCTCGCCGGCGACCAGGCGCTTCGCGCGCTGGGGGCCTTCCTCGGGAAATCGATACGCGCCGGGGATATCGCCGCGCGGTACGGCGGGGAGGAGTTCGCCCTCATCCTCTCCCACACCGACAAGGAGGGGGCCCTCGTCGTGGCCGAGCGCCTGCGCGCGGGCACGGAGGCGATCCAGCGGACGCACCGTTCCCTCCCCGCCCCTTTCACGGTCAGCATCGGGGCCGCCACCTTCCCCGGCGACGGAAAGACCAAGGACGCCCTGATACTGAGGGCGGACAAGGCGCTCTACCGGGCGAAACGCGACGGGAAAAACCGTGTCTGCGGCTGAGAACGGCCGTCGAACGGGCGGCCCGCCGCGGCGCGGGATTCGGGCCGCCGGGGGCGCGTGAAAGCGGATATCACCCTCCACCCCTCTCCTCGGGCGGCATCTCGGGGAGGGGTTTCTGCGGGGATTCCAGCAGGTCCAGCAGGTCGACGCGTTCGAGGTAGCGGGGAACGTACGCCCTGACGCCGAGATCGTCGCGGATCCTCCGGGCCAGCCCGGCGCAGCCGTCCGGGAGCCCGTGGACCGCCAGGGCGACCCCTATCGAGTCGAACTTCTTCATCCATCGCAGCACCTCGTTGCGGTCGGCGTGCCCGGAGAAGACGCTCACCTTGTAGGCATTGCAGCGGACCGGGTACGTATCCCCGTCTATGACGACGCTCTCCTTCCGCGCGAGGATCTTCCCGGCGATCGACTCCGGCAGCACGAAGCCGGTGAAGATGATCGAGCTCTTCTTGTCCCCGACGTACCGCTTGACGTGTTTGGAGATGCTTGTCCCCTCGTCGCACATGGCGCTCGGGGCGATGATCACCTTCGCCCCCTTCTGGGTCTTCGGGGGCGGGCCCTCGTGCAGGCCCGGGAAGTCGAACGGGTTCCTGCCCTTCTTGAAGATCTCCTGGATATCCTTGCCGAGATATCGCCAGTAGTCGATATGATCGGCGGTTATCCGGTTGGCGATCCTGCTGTCGACGTAGATGTCGATCCGCCTCCTCAACTTCCGCTGCTGGTGGAGCTGGTAGAAGAAGTAGATCATCTTCTGCGTGCGGTCGATCGAGTAGGCGGGGATCAGGATGGTCCCGTTCGACTGGATGGCGTCGTTTATGAGGTCGGTGAACTTCTGGAACTCCTGGTCGAACTTCCCGTGGTCGCGGTTGCCGTAGACCGACTCGATGATTACCCAATCCGCCTTCTTCAACGCCGTCCACGGCGGGGTGAGGGGGGAATAGGCGTTGCGCGTGTCGCACGCGTAGAGGAGGTTGTACTCCCTGCCGGCCCACGTGAAGGCGATCTCCGCCTCGATCGCGCCGAGGATGTGCCCGGTGTGGTGGAGCCTGATCCTGGTCCCGCCGCCCAGGCCGTACCATTTGCCGATCGTAAGCGCCCGGAGGCCGTCAAGCGTCGCGTCGACGTCCTTCTTGCCGTAGGGGACGGATACCTCGTCCCGGAGGAGGTTCATGATGTCGAAGGTGGTGCGGGCCATCGCCCGGGTGGGCTCCGAGCAGTAGGCGTGCCCCTTGAACCCCTTCTTGTAGAGGAGCGGCAGCTTAGCGAGGTGGTCGGTGTGGGCGTGGCTGATGACCGCGGCGTCGACGGTTTTCGCGTCGTAGGGGAAGGAGAAGTTGTGCCACATCATCTCAGGCTCGCTGAAGAGCCCAGCGTCGATGACGATCCTCTTCGTGCCGGTGTCGAGAAGGTAGTTGCTCCCGAAGATCGTGCCCTGGGCCCCGCAGCAGAGCAGGGCGGGCCTGCGCTCTCCACGTGGGGAGGCGCCGAGTCGGCGCGAGCACTCCTCGATGCGCGCCTTGACCGCCTCGGCGTTCCATCCCGGGGCGAGCGAGAGGATATCCTGGAGGAACGCGCGCGCCTCCTCGTAACGGGCCAGCGCGGACGCGTC
Organism: uncultured bacterium; assembly: GCA_937858775.1. Lineage (GTDB taxonomy): Bacteria > Auribacterota > Tritonobacteria > UBA1439 > UBA1439 > UBA1439. Next base: position 9,465 of record CALLYX010000199.1, read on the forward strand.
GTCGCCCTTCGATTCCGCCGCCTTCGCCTCCCGGATCAGCCGGTAAGCGTTCCGGTACCGCTCCTGCGGGG
>CALLYX010000200.1 GCA_937858775.1 uncultured bacterium
CTGCCCCACGGCCATGGCCAGTCCACCCAGGGCGAAGACGACGCCGATGGCCGGGTCGGGCTTGCCGTAGACGTTGCGGAAGTAGACGTTCATGAACGGCTGCATCAGCCCTGCGCCCAGGCCGATGACCAGCGACGGCAGCAGGAAGCGGGCGAACACGCGGCCGTACCGTCGCAATTGCACCCATGGCAGTTCGACCGCCGCGCTACCGCGGGCCGCGCCGCGAATGAACACCACGGGCACGATCGACAGCGCGCTCAGGGCCACCATGCTGCCCAGCGTCAACTGGTAGGCCATCGTGTCCGTCGGCCCCACGCCCACCAGCGCCCCCAGCCGACCGGGCAAAAACCCAGCCAGCAAGTTGCCGAAGAAACTGGCCACCGTCGATAGTCCGGCCTGGAAGCTGAACACCCACTGCCGCTCGCGCGCGCCGGTGTTGGCCATCAGGAACGGCGCCGCGGCCACGGTGCCCAGGCTCATCGATGCCCCGGCCAACATGCGAAACATCACCAGCGCCTCGCGCGTGGATGTGTGCTCAGTGATGTCGGTCCCGTCCGCGAGGCACATGAGCGTGTGGTTCGACATGTCCCCCCGCGCCACCACCGTGCTGAAGACCCCCTCCGAGGGGAACTCCATCATCTCGTACAGGTTGCGAGTCCTCGACATGGCGGCCATGGCATCCTCCCCTGGTTTTGCGGCGGTGCGCCGCGTTTTCCGGCATAGTATGCGGCATAATGCCGAGATTTACAAGATGCGGCGCGGGCCTGCGACCGCGGATTGCGGATGGGGGGCGCGCTCAGGGGAGCGGGGGGGCGCCGCGCGCGTATCCGGTCGAGGGCAGGATCGCAAGCCAGTCGAAATCGGCGAGGGATTGGGGCGTGAGAGGGAAGTAGCCCGGGTTCCTGGCGCTTCCGGAGCGGACCGGGAGCGCCCCGGCCGCCGCCGCCGGGAGCGCCTTTCCCCCGTGTGTGGGGATGAAAAGCGCGCCGGCCCCCGCGGCCGTAAGGAGCGCCTCGAGCGTCCCGGCCTCCGGCGCGCCGACGCCGTTGTCGGCGGAGACGCCGAGCCCCGAGCCGATGACGGCGTAGCGCGGGCCGAGGGTCGCGCCGGCGTGCGACCCGGCGGGCCACCAGGCGAGCGCGTGCGGCCCGAGCCGCCACCGCGCCTCCCCGCGCTTGAGGTGGCTGTTGTGGGCGAAGACGAGGGTCTTGCCCCTTCCGCGTTCGCGGGACGCGATATAGGCGAGGGTATCGGCCATCATCAAGTCGCGGATGCCGAGGCCGCGGGCGATCCGGTCGTCCGATTCCCGCGCGAACTCGGCATGGTAGGCCAGGAGACGCCGGGCCATCGAGGCGCAGTGGAGCGCCTCCGCGTGGCGGCCCCGCCCGGTCAGGGCGGAGAGGCCCGGCCGCCGCATCTCCAGATCCGTGACGAGGCCCTCCGCCTCGATCCGGAGCGCTGTCGCCGCCGGCGACAGGCCGATCGACTTCGAGGGGTCCATCATCGCGGCCGGGTTCTCCCAGTCGGCGTCGTTTCCGATGAGGGGGTCGATCCTCCCCCAGCGCTCCGCCGCGCCGGCGTCGCCGGCCGAGAGGAGGTAGTCGATGACGAAGCGCAGCATCCTGCGCGGGCCCTCGGCCCCGGTCATCTCCATCGGGCCGTCGAAGCCGTAGAAGCGCACTTTCTCGCTGCGGGCCGGGTCGGCGTTCCATCCCCGCATCCATTCGACGAGTTCCCGGTTCGCGTCGTAGCGCCCGAAGCCGTGGCTGAATCCCCCGTCCCGAACGGCGTCGTACGACGCGGCCCCGCCCCCGGCGACGTATTCGTCCACGAGGCGGCCGCGGAAGAAGCAGCTCTCCACGGCGATCGAACGGTAGCCGTGCGCCTCGGCCAGGCGCTCGAATACGCGGTTGCGGAGAAGGAGGAAATCCTCCCCGCCGTGGAGCGGCTCGCCGAGGCCGAGCATCTCCACGGCGCCGCCGAGCGAGGCGACGAGCGCGTCGACGGCGGCGTTCAACGACCGCGGGTCGACGTGGGAGAACGGAATGGCGTCGCGCGCGATCCACTCGCCGACAGCCCCGCAGCTCGGAACGGGATGGACCATAAGATCGGCGGCTCCTCTGTCGGCGCCTTGCGCCCCCCGGGATCTACGGCCTCTCCAGCGCCCCCCCGCGGCGGTGCCGGAATACCTCTTCGCGGAAGAAGTTCACCAACGCCTGCCTGCGCGCGCGTTCCCTGGCGTGGTGGGGCAGCAGCGATCGCGGGGGCCAGCGCAGCAGGGACATCTCGTACTCGATGATCCCGCCATAGGCGTTGTTCAGGTACCAGGCGTACATCAGGCCGAAGAGAAGGCCGGACGGCAGGAATCCCTCGCCGCTGTTTATAACCGTTCGGTAGCAATCCGGGTCGAGCGGGTCGGGGACCATCCGGGCTAGCCGGAGGTAGGCGTGCAACTGCGCCGGATTCAGGTAGCACTCGCGCCGCGCGGCGGGCCGCAAGCGGATCTCGTAGCAGCGCGTGCCGAGGCATCCGGCGCCGCCCCTCTCGATCCACCTTCGGCTCCCGATGTAACGGCCGAGGAGCGACTCCCCCAGGGCGATCAGCAGGTCCCCGCGGAGCCGCGCGGGCCTGTCGAGCAGGTCCTCGTGCGCCTTCAGGCATCGGTCGGCGGGGTCGTAGTAGGCGAGGACGTTGTCCCATTCGGTGCTGCGATGCCATTCCCCGGCGGGCACGACCCGCGCCGCGCGAAAACGGTCCAGGTGATCCGGAAGGATGTCGCGGTTGTCCCACGCAAGTTCCAGGAGCACGTCCTTCAGGACGCTCGGGCGGAACGACTTTCCGCCCAACGCCCTTTCGACGGACGAAAAATAGCGGCAGAGCAGCGGGCCGCGCGGGGGCTCGGCGGCGG
>CALLYX010000201.1 GCA_937858775.1 uncultured bacterium
CCCGGATACCGCGATCTGGCCGGGGGAGTTGAGGTTGGCAAGGCCGATGACCCCGAGCCCCCGGACCCCGGCGCAGATCCGCGCAACCTCCTCCCGGGTGAGGCCGACGATCGAGGCCATCGTTCCCTGCTCGCGGTCGCACGCCTCCTGCATCGACTCCGCGCGCCGGCGGACCAGCCGCAGCGCATCGGCGAAGGAGAGCGACCCGGCGGCCGCGTGCGCGCTGAACTCGCCGAGGCTGAGCCCGGCGGCCGCCGCCGGCGGGGGGAGATCCGGGAGGGTTTCCTCGATCGCGCGCAGGCATGCGATGCTCGTGACGAAGATGGCGGGCTGGCTGTTTTTCGTCTGGGTGAGTTCGCTCTCGGGGCCCTCGAAACAGAGCCTCGCGATGTCGAACCCCAGGATCTCCCCGGCCTCGCGAAAGACCTCGCGGGCCGAGGGGAACGCCTCGGCGATCTCCCGCCCCATCCCCACTTCCTGGGAGCCCTGCCCGGGGAAGATGAGCGCGCGCCTCTGTCCGGCCGCCATCGTCATTTCCTCCCCGCGCGCCCACCGCCGACGCTACATCGTCAACACGACCGCGCCCCATGTCAAGCCCCCCCCGAAGGCCACGAGGAGGAGCGTGTCTCCCGGCTTGATCGTCCCGTCGGCGGCGGCCTCCGCCAGCGCGACCGGGATAGAGGCCGCGGAGATGTTGCCGATATGGTCGATGATCGAGATGACCCTCTCCCGGGGGATGCCGAGCCGCTTGGCCACCGCGCTCATGATGCGCACGTTCGCCTGGTGCGGGACCAGCCACGAGACATCGTCGATCGTCAACCCGGCGCGATCGAGCGCGATCTCGGCGGCGCGAATCATGGCCGTCACGGCGTGCTTGAAGACCTCCCTCCCCTCCATCCGGATGTAGTGGAGGCGCGCTTCGACCGACTCGTGCGAGGCCGGGTTGCGCGACCCGCCCCCGGGGAGGTAGAGGAGCTTCTGTAGCCTGCCGTCCGCGCCGAGATACGCTGACCGGATCTCCCCCCCGGAGGGGCCGGTCGGGGCGAGCACCGCCGCCCCCGCGCCGTCGCCGAAAAGGACGCAGGTGTTCCGGTCCTTCCAGTCCGTGATCGCGGTCAGTTTCTCCGCGCCGACCACGAGGGCGTTTTCGTAGCGGCCGCTCCGCACGCACTGCCATGCGATGTCCATTGCGTAGAGCCACCCGCTGCACGCGGCGTTGAGGTCGAAACACGCGGCCCGGAACGAACCGAGCCTCTCCTGGAGAACGCACGCCGTCGAGGGGAACGGCATGTCGGGGGTGACGGTGGCGACGACGATCAGTTCGACGGCCTCCGGGGCGATCCCCGCCTGCGCGAGCGCGCCACGCGAGGCCTCGACGGCGAGGTCGGAGGTGGCCTGGTCGGGGCGGGCGACCCGGCGGGTCCTGATGCCGGTCCGCTCGACGATCCACTGATCGGAGGTGTCGACCATCTTCTCGAGGTCGGCGTTGGCGAGGACCTTCCCCGGGGAATAGGCGCCGAGGCCCGCGATGCCCACTTTCCTCATGGGGGCGCCGCCGGGGGCCGGTATCGTGGACGGGTCGGGCATGGCGGTCACTGCGCATCGAAGATCGCCGAGGCCTTGGCGACGATCGCCTCGTTGACCTTGTGGTTTACGAACGTCTCCGCGACGCGGATCGCGTTCCTTATCGCCTTGGCGTTGGAACTGCCGTGGCAGATGATGCAGTTGCCGTTGACGCCGAGCAGGGGCGCCCCGCCGTACTCGGTGTAGTCGCCCCGCCGCGCGATCCGCTTGAAGGAGCCCTTCAGGAGGAGGCCGCCGAGGCGGTGCCAGATGTTACGGCAGACCTCCTCCTTGATCATCTTCATCATGGCCCACGCAAGCCCCTCCGTGCACTTGAGGACCACGTTTCCGACAAAGCCGTCGCAGATGATGACGTCCACCTTGTAGCCGTAGACGTCGCGCCCCTCCACGTTTCCGATGAAGTTGAGCGTGGAATCCTCGAGGATTGTGAACGTGTGCTTGACAAGGGCGTCGCCCTTGCCGCGCTCCGAGCCGATGCTGAGGAGGCCGATCTTCGGGTTCTCCTTCCCCTGGATCAACCGGGCAAAGGCGTCGCCCATGATTGCGAAGCCGAGCAAGTGCTCCGGCTCGCAGTCGATATTCGCCCCCGCGTCGATCAGCACGGAGACCCCCCACGGGGTGGGGAGGTAGGTGGCGATCCCGGGGCGGTCGATCCCCTTGAGGAAGCGCCACTTGAGCTTCGTGGCGGTGACCACGGCGCCGGTGTTGCCGGCTGATATCATGGCTACGGCGTCGCCCCGCTTGACGAGGTTGGCCGCCTCGGCGATGGAGGAGCGCTTCTTCTTCCGGATGGAGGTGATCGGGTTCTCGCCCATCTCGATCACCTCGGGGGCGTGGACGTAGGAGATGTTCCGCTCGAGGCCCGGCTTCCCGCACCTCGCGACCTCGTCCCTCAGCTCCTGCTCGCGCCCGACCAGGACGATCTCCCTCTCGGGCCTGCTCTCGACGGCCTCCAGCGCGCCTTGCACGACGGCTCGCGGGGCGTGATCCCCCCCCATGGCGTCGATGGCGATCTTCACACGATCACTTTTCCTTGACGGTCATCACCCGGGCGCCCTTGTAGTAACCGCAGTGAGGACAGGCGCGGTGAACCGGTTTCGGCCGCTTGCATTGCGGGCAAAGCCCCGGATTGGGAACCGTCAGGCGGTAGTGCGACCTGCGTTTCCTCGTGCGGCTTTTGGACTGCTTACGCTTGGGCGTGGTCATATAGGTTTCTCCGGGGGCAGCTCGATCCCCTCAAGCGCGCCCCATCGCGCGTCTCCGCCCGGGGGCGGGCATGAGCATCGTTCCAGGTTGCGGTCCCTTCCGCACCGGGGGCAAAGCCCTTTGCACTCCTCCCGGCAGAGCGGCTTCAGGGGCAGGGCGATTATGATATCCTCGCGGACGCTCTCCGTCAAGTCGATTATCTCCCGCGCCTCGAACGGGCGGGCGAAGAGGTAGCGCGGGACCCTCACCGCGGAGGCGAAGGTCTTCACGCAGCGCGCGCAGACGAACTGGACGGGGATCGCCAGTCTCCCGCGGGCGATCAGCTGTCCGCTCGCCGCCTCGACCCGCAGGTCGTAGTCGAGCGGGCCCGCCGGCGCAACGCCCTCGCACTCCAGGGAAAGCTCGGCCGCGTCGAGGGAGCCCTTGAGCCTCATCCCCCCCGGCGGGATCTTCTCCGTCTCGATCGCGATTCCGCTGGAAGGCGCCCCCCCCGCGCCGTTCCCCGCCTTCGGAGCCTTCACCCCCCCCCCTACAGCCCGAGCTTCCGCCTGATCATCTTCGCGATGCACCCCGGCACGAAATCCCGCACGTCGCCCCCGAGCGTCGCGATCTCCTTGATCATGCGGGAGCTCAGGTACGAGTACTGCTCGCTCGTCATGAGGAAGACCGTCTCTATCTCGTTGCGGATCTTCCGGTTTGTGAGGGCCATCTGGAACTCGTACTCGAAATCGGAGAGGGCGCGGAGGCCGCGGATGATCACCTGCGCGCCCCGCCGCGTCGCGTACTCGACGAGGAGGGTATCGAAGCTGTCCACCTCGACGCCCGGGATCTCCCTCACGATCTCGCGCAGCATCCCGAGGCGCTCCTCGACGCTGAAGAGCGGCGCCTTCTCGCGGTTGTGGGCCACCGCCACGACGACGCGCCCGAAGATGCGCACGGCGCGCTCAATGACGTCGATATGGCCGTATGTGATGGGGTCGAAGCTGCCCGGATATATCGCCAGCGTCATGTCCGCCTCGCTGTCCCGCCGCGCCGAGAAGCGCCGCCCGATGATTCTGTCGACCTGGGGGATCTTGGCCTGCCTTTGGGAGCGGCGAAAAAAGATATCACCGTGTCCCCGTAACGGCGTCGATCGAGAAGGCGGAGGTTCGCCAGGGCGGCCGGGGGCGCGTCGAACCTGGAATGCTCCGCCGCCACGAGCGCCCCGGGGGTCAACGTAGCACAGGCGTCGAGGGCCAGCAATATATTTTTGATCCCACCCGCCTTCCCGGTTTTCCCTGCGTACGGCGGATCGGCGAAAACGATATCGAAGCGCGCCCCCCTGCGCCCCAACAGCCCCAGCGCCCTCGCGCAGTCGAGGCGGAGGAGATCGCTCCTCCCCTCGACGCCGAGCGATGCGATGTTCCTTCGCACGGCCGCGCAGGCGAGCGGCGACCTCTCGACGAAACAGCATGCCGCGGCGCCGCGGGAGAGGGCCTCGAGCCCGAGGTTCCCGGACCCGGCGTAGAGGTCGAGGACGCGCGCGCCCACAAGGCGCGGGCCGATGATCTGAAAGAGCGACTCTTTGATCCTGTCCGCGGTGGGGCGGAGATCTACGGCCAGCGGCACGGAGAGCCTCCTGCTCCTGAACTCACCGGCGATGATGCGGATCACTTCCCACCTCGTCCCTTCCCGCCATACTCATCCTGTCACCCCCAGCGCGAACTTGCCCCTGTACATCCTCAACAGCTCTCCCCTGAGCGGCGCGTGCACATCCTCCTTCAACAGCCGGTCCTCCGCGGCGATGCGGGCGGCAGCCGCCCGCGCGAGGTCGAGAAGCCCCTCATCCCGCGGCAGGTCGGCCAGCCTCAGGTCGGGCCCGCCGTGCTGCCGACCGGAGAAAAACTCCCCCGGCCCCCGGAGGGCGAGGTCCGCCTCGGCGATCTTGAAGCCGTCGTGCGTGGAGAGGAGCGCCCCCAGCCGTTTCTTCGCCTCCTCGGTCGCCCACTCCCCCGAGACGAGGAACCACGACCTTCCCTTTCCCCTCCCGATCCGCCCCCGCATCTGGTGGAGCTGCGCGAGGCCGAACCGTTCCGCGTGCTCGACCAGCATGATGCACGCCCTCGGCACGTCCAGGCCGACCTCGATCACGGAGGTGGCGAACAGCACCCCTGTCCTGCCCGCGCGGAACTCCTCCATCACCGCGTCCCGCTCCGCCCGCGGCATCCTGCCGTGGACAAGCCCCACGCCGATGTCGTGGAAGTGGGCGCGCTTGAGTTTCTCCGCCATCCCCGCGGCATCGCCGAGGGGGAGCTTCGCGCTTTCCTCGATGAGCGGGTAGACGATGTACGCCTGGTTCCCCTTCAGCGCCTCTCGCCGGATGAACGCGAAGGCGTCATCCATCTTCTCCGGGGGGACCAGGTGCGTCGTGGTCTTCCCGCGCCCTGGGGGCATCTCGTCGATGACCGAGACGTCGAGGTCGCCGTAAAGGGTCATTGCCAGGGTGCGGGGGATCGGCGTCGCCGTCATGACGAGGACGTCGGGGTTGTCCCCCTTCGCCTTCAGGCGCGCGCGGTGCGCCACGCCGAACTTGTGCTGCTCGTCCACCACCACCAGCCCGAGCCGAGAGAACCTGACCTCGCGCTGTATAACCGCGTGTGTTCCTACGACGAGCGCCGGTCCCTTGCCCCGGATCGCCTCGTGCACCGCGGCCTTTTCCCCGGGGTCCATCTCGCCGATGAGAAGCCGCGGCCTCACGCCGGAGGCGGCGAGGAGGGAGGCAAGCGTACGCCAGTGCTGCTCGGCGAGGATCTCCGTCGGCGCCATGAGGACGCCCTGGAACCCGGCGTCGAGCGAGGCGAGCAGGGCCGCCGCCGCGACTACCGTCTTTCCCGATCCAACGTCGCCCTGGATGAGACGGTTCATCGGGTGCGGCCGCGCCATGTCGGCACGGATCTCCGCGATGACGCGCCGCTGCGCCTTCGTGAGCGCGAACGGAAGCGAGTCCAGGAACGCCCGCAGCAGCGGGCCGTCGCCGGCGGCCTTCGGCGCGCCGGGGAGCTCGGCGAGCTGCCGCTTCTTCAGGCTGATCGCGAGCGTCATCGGGAGGAACTCGTCGAAGACAAGGCGCCTCCGGGCGCTCTCGAGGACGGCCGGCGTGGCCGGGAAATGGATGCCGCGGATCGCGTCTGAGACCGGGCAGAGGCCGAGCTCGGCACGGAGGGCGGGGGGCAACAGGTCGGGGACGGCGTCCGCGTATTTCTCTATGCAGGCGTGCACCATTGCCCGCAATGCGCGCTGGCTCAGATGCTCGCTCAGCGGGTAGACGGGGACGATGCGCCCCGTGTTCAGGAGGTCGTCGTCCCCGCCCCCGAGTATCTCGAACTCGGGGGAGAGGATCCGGATCTCTGGGCGGCGCTGCGCCCTCCCCGTCACTATGAGCTCCTGGCCCACCGAGAAGCGCGACTCCATGAACGGCTGGTTGAACCATGTGGCGTAGACGACCCCGGTGCCGTCTCCGACGGCGAGCTGGAAGATGCTGACCCCTTTCTTCAGCCGCTTCGTCCCCATCGTGAGGACCCGCCCCCGCACCGTCTCCTCCCGTCCCTCCTCGATCTGGGCGATGCGGTGTATCTGCCGGCGGTCGTCGTAACGGCGGGGATAGTGGCGGAGGAGATCCATGACGCTCGTGATGCGGAGCGCCGCGAGGAGCCCCGCCCTCCTGGGGCCCACCCCCTTCACGAACTGCACCTTCGCCCGGTGGAGGTCTTCCATCAGAAGCAGCGCCGCAACACGGCCGCGCCTCCCCATCGCCGTCATTCGCGGGGATGCCGAAAAACCGGGCGCAGGCCGGCCCCGGCCGTTCCCCCGCCCCCCC
>CALLYX010000202.1 GCA_937858775.1 uncultured bacterium
CCTTTCGGCCGACGGTGACCGCCAAGGGGAACCCAATCATGTTACGTCGTAGTCACAACCTTTTCCTACTGCTCATCATCGTTTTACTGGCCGCTTGCGGCGGCGGCGCAACGGATGAACCAGCCGCTACCGGCGGCATCACCATCGAGGAAGCGTGGGCGCGACCTCCAGCCATGGCCGGGGGCAACGGCGCGGCCTACTTCCTGGTCCGCAACGATAGCGACACAGCCGACCGCCTAATCGCCGTGGCCAGCCCGCTGGCGATGGCCGAGATGCACGAGTCAGTCATGGCCGACGACGGTACGATGGCCATGAATGCGGTTGACGGCGTGGTGCTGGCCTGCTGCTACTACGACGCCGGGCGGGAGATGATTGTCGGCGCGTACACAGGCGAAACAGACATAAAAACGCTGAAAAACGCGTTGAGAACATCTCTTCCCAAGTACATGATGCCGGACAAACTGCTGTGCCGCGAAGACCTGCCGCGCACAGGCAGCGGCAAGCTTGACCGTCTTGAGCTGAAGCGGGAGGTGGAACGTGAGCATCCTCTCCCTTGACTTCCTGGTCTTTTTCGCAGCGGTACTTATTGTTTACTATATTTTTCCGCTGAAGATCCGGTGGGTTGCGTTGCTTGCGGCCAGTTTGGTGTTTGTCGCGCTTTCCGGCTGGCAGAGCGCGGTCCATCTTTCGATCGTCGCGCTGACAGTGTGGGCGGGCGGACTGGGGCTTCAGGCGCTTAGGGGCGTGCGGATGCGCAAGCTGCTGCTGACATTGCTTCTGATGCTGAATTTGGGCGCGATGATGCTGATCAAGTATCAGCCGGTTTTTTCAGATTGGTTTGGTTTTTCCGTTTGGGAGATGGCCGTGCCGCTGGGCTTGAGCTACTTTACTTTCCAGTCGGTGGGCTATCTGATCGATGTATACCGGGGCAAGGTGCAGGCGCAGCACAACCCGCCTCTCCCCGCGCACCTCCTCCTCTCGGTAGGCGTCTACCAGGCACGTCAGAAGGGTCCGGTCGACCCCGGCGGAGGTCTCGATGATATAAGGGATATAGCGCGCGCCGGCGGCGTCGTCGAAGTAGGAGAGGTCCTTTCCGGAGCGGGACTGATGGCGGGAGAGGTCGTAATCGGCGCGGTTGTGGATCCCCTCCAGTTCCTTCCATCCGAACGGGAATTCGTACTCGATGTCGTACGCATCCCTGGCGTAGTGGGCGAGCTCCTTCTGCGAGTGCCGGTGCATTCGCAGCTTCCCCGGCCTCAGCCCGAGCTCCGCGTACCAGGCGAGGCGCTCCGCCTTCCACTTTTCGAGCCACTCCACGTCGGTGCCCGGCTTGACGAAGAACTGCATCTCCATCTGCTCGAACTCGCGCGTGCGGAAGATGAAGTTGCCCGGGGAGATCTCGTTCCGGAACGCCTTCCCGATCTGCGCGATCCCGAACGGCAGCTTCTGCCTGGACGGGGCCAGGACGTTCTGGAAGTTGACGTAGATCCCCTGCGCCGTCTCGGGGCGGAGGTAGACGATGGCGCCCTCCTCCTCGACGGGGCCCATGTAAGTCTTGAACATCAGGTTGAACTGCCGGGCCTCCGTGATCCGGAGCGAGCCGCATCGGGGGCATTTCCCGTCCGCGGCCTCGTCGCCGCGGAACCGCTGCTTGCACGACTTGCAATCCACGAGCGGGTCCGTGAACGCCTCGAGGTGGCCCGACGCCGCCCAGACGGAGGGGTGCATCAGGATAGAGGCGTCGATCCCCACGACGTCGTCCCGGAGCTGCGTCATGGAGCGCCACCAGAAGCGCTTGATGTTGTTCTTCAACTCCACGCCGAGGGGGCCGTAATCCCAGCAGCTGTTCAGCCCCCCGTAGATCTCGCTCGACTGGAAGATGAACCCCCTGCGTTTGCAGAGGGAGACCAGCGTATCCATCATATCCATAGGGTCATGCTCCTCGGTGCGGCTCGCGGCGCCTCGTTTCGCGCAGGTGCCGTTCGTAATCCGCCACCCGCATTTCCTGGGACGTGTTCTCTATGGCGGGCGGAACCCTCCCCCGCACCTCCGCGATCGCCTCCACCGCCGTGCGGCCAAGGCTCACCAGGTAGCAGGCGACCATGGTCCCGGTCCGCCCATAGCCGGCCCCGCAGTGCACGACGATCTTCTTCCCGCAGCGCAGGCCGTAGGCGACGTAGTTTACGAACCGCTCGATCTCCGCGATGTCGGGGGCCGTGCCGTCGGGGATCGGGATGTGGAAGGTCTCGAAACCGCGCCCCTCGATCTCCTTCCTGTCGAGGGGGGAGACCGTGAGCGAGATGATGATATCTATCCCGCGTTCCCTGAGGAAGAGGAGATCCTCCGCCATCGGGTGGTGCGACCCCGGGCGTTCCATACCGGCGATCAGATCGTCGATGATCCAGGCGAAGTTGACGGCCATACGGCGCACAGTGTAGCATCAGGGGGGATGGGAAGTCACCCCCGGGATGGCGGGGATGGGGGGCGCTGTCCGGGTCAACCGGCGGCGCGCGCCGGGAATCAATACCCCAGGAGCCCCACGTTCTCGTTCACGCTCGCCACCTTGCCGTTCTTGAAATAGACGACGGCCCTCCCCCGCGGGCGCTTGTAGATCCAGCGGTCGGTGTCCTCGTGGACGCCGTGGACCGGATGCGTCAGGTACGGGTAGCCCCACGCCGAGCGGACTTCCCGCGGCGTCATGCCGGGGACCACGTTTTTGCGGTAGATCTGTTCGCGTATCTCGCGCTTCTTCAGAAGGCGCTCCTGGACCGGGTTCGGGGCGGGGGTCGGAGGCGGCGGGAAATCCGGCTCCTCCGGGAACTCCGCCGGCGGCTCCTCCTCCACGTCCACCGGCTCCTCCGGCTCCGCCGTGGGCCGGGGGGGCGGGGCGGCGGGCGGCGCGTTCCGCTCCGCCTCCGTGCTCTCCTCCTTGTATCGCGCGTCGAGCCTCTCCCACGACGCCTCCAGCGCGCGGTTCTCCTCCGGGGTGGAGCGGTCGACGGATCTGATCGCGGTCGCCGGGATGTGCAGCTTGGCCGCGCCGACCCTGATCGTGACGTGCGCGGGAGTCTCGCCGGCGACGATGCCGGTGTAGCTGCTTCCGTCCTTGCAGAGAATGGTGTCCGCCGCGGCGCGGGACACGGCGAGGGCTGCGATCATCCACGCCGCCGATGCCTTCAGGGGATGGGCCATCTCATGCCTCCCTAGCGGCCGACGTGGGTGAGCACGCCGTTCTTGAAGTAGAGATCCACGAGCCCTTCAGGGCCGCGCCGGTATGTCCACCGGTCCGAGGAGACGCCGATGCCGTGCACGGGATGGGTCCGCTCGGGCGAGCCCCACGCGCGGTTCACCTCCCTCTCGGTCATGCCGACGACGACGCGCTTCTCCCTGATGGCGTTCCTTACTTCCTCCCTCCATTGCAGCTCCCGCCGCCTGTCGGGGGGGGCGGGCCGCTTCTGCCTTTTCGCCCCGGCCTTCCCCGCCCGCGGCTTCGCGGCCGGGGGCCGTGCGGATGCGGCGCCGAGCGCCGAAGGCGAGGGGGCGTCCGCTGAGGGCGACGAGGTCGCCCCGCGCGGCGCGTCGGCCCGGCCCGCAGCCGCCCCTTTCCGGGCCCTGGTTTTCGCCTCTCCCGCCGCCCTCAGCGCCTCGTTCTCGGCGGCGCCTTCCCTTGCCGCGCCGGAGAGCAAGGATCGGGGGATCTCGATGCGGCGGCCGTGGAGGGTGACGGTCAATGCGGATGGCGTCTCCGCCTCGATCACGCAGCGCACCGTCCTTCCGTCGCGGTAGGTGATCGTGTCGGCGACGGCGGGCGCGGCGGCTGCGATCATGAACGCGACGGGAAGCGTTTTCACGCCGCGATTGTGTCACACGGCGCGCGTCGCCTCAAGGCGAAAAGAACCGTCCCCGCGCGGCCCCGTCGGCCCCTTCGCCGGGCGGCGCCTTTTTCGCTTGCCGCACCGGCATCCGTGTGGCACCATGGCCGCCGTGGCCGGCTTCCGCGGCGGCGGGCGGCTCGCGTGGGAGGGGTGACCGCATGAGTCTCGAGCAGGAGATCATAGCCATCGAGGAGTCCGCGGACGCGATCGTTTCAGCCGCCCGGGCCGAGGCGAAGAGGCTGATGGGGACGCTCGACGAGCGGCGGAGGGCGATACGCGAGGCGGCGGCGGCGCGCCTTGAGGCGGAGAAGGCGAGGATGGGGCGGGAACACGCCGCGGCGCTCAGGGTCTCCCTCGAGGAGATCGCGCGGGGGCAGAAGCGCGCAGAGGCCGCCGTGGAGAAGATGCGCGGGGGGCTCATCGACGCCTGCGTGCGCAGGATCGTCGGGACGCTCCAGGAGGGGTAGGCCGTGGCCATCGAGGCGATGAAGAGGCTCACCATCCTCTTCCCCTCCTGGGCGGGAGAGCGGATAGAGGAGTGGCTCTACGCGCGCGGGGCGCTCCACCTCGAACGCCTCGACCGGGATTTCGCGGCGCTGAGCTCCTCGGCCTGCGCCGTCGACGCCGGCGGCCGGGAGGCGGCGGAGCATCTTGCCCGCGCGCGTGTGCTCATAGCGTCGCGCGACAAGGTGCGCCCCCCCGCGAGGGGCTTCCTGGACGCCATGCTCCCCGTGAAGGCGATCGTCCCATCCCGCGAGATGGACGAGGCGCGCTCGACGCTGGACATGGACGCCCTCTACGCGCGCGTGATGGAAGTGGAGGAGGCGCGGAAGGACGCCGTAGGCCGGTTGAACCTCGCAGCCAGGGAGCGCGAGATCCTGCTCGAATATGAGTTCGTGGATGCGCCCCTCGCGAGGATCAAGGCCCTCAAGAGGGCCTTTTTCATCGTCGCGCGGGGCGGTGCCGCCGGGATAGAGAACCTCTCGAGGGACCGCGGCGCATCCGTGCTCCTGGCGTGGGAGGCGAGGCGCCGCAGCGGGGAGAAGATCGTGATCGCCGCCGTGGGCCTGAAGGCGGACGAGGGGAAGTGCGCGGACATCCTCCGCGCGCACGGTTTCAGGATCATGGAGCGCCCCGAATGCGACGAGCCCCCGGCGGACCGGCTCGCGGAGCTCCGGGGAGTGGAGGAGGGGCTGCGGGGCGAGATAGCGGCGCGGGACGCCGAGATGCGCGGCCTCCTTCCGGCCGGGGTCGCCCGCAAGCTCGATTGCCTGAAGGGGTACTGGGAGAGCGAGAACCGGCGCGCCGCCGCGGCCGGGTCGATGCTCTGCTCGCGCCGGATGGGGATCGCGCGCGGATACGCAAGGGCGGCCGGGGCGGACGCGCTCGCCGCGGCGCTCGAGGACGGCTTCCCGGGGGCCGCCGTCATCGTGGCCGACCCCGCCCCCTCGGAAAACGTGCCAGTCTCCATACGACTCCCGCGGTGGGCGCGCCCCGGGCAGCTGCTGATCAACATGTTCGGCCTCCCCAACTATTTCACCTTCGATCCCACCCCGTTCCTATTGTTCGTATTCCTTGCGTTCTTCGGCATCTGCTTCGCCGACGTGGTCTACGGCGCCCTGCTCATCTGGTGCTCCCTGAGGCTCATGAGGCGCTACGGGGCGCAGGAGAACCTGCGGGAGTTCTTCCGCCTCTTCCTCTACTGCGGCGTGAGCACCGCGGTCTTCGGCGTCCTCACCGGGTCATGGGCCGCCGATATCTACAGCGCGGATTACCTCGGGAAGGACAATCTCCTCCTGCGCATCGTAGACAGAACCGCCGTGATCGACATGCTGGGCAAGCCGGTCATCGCCCTCGTCGTCGCCCTCGCCATCGGGGTCCTGACGCAATTCTACGGCATATTGATGAGGATGCTGAAGGACCTCCTGCAGCGCAACTGGCGGGGGGCGGTATATGACGGGGCGTTCTGGCTGATATACCTCGGGGGCCTCCTGCTCTTCGCCGTCTCGTCCGTGTCCGGATCGGGCGGGGCGGCGCTCCCTCGCGCGGGCCTGGTCGCGGCGCTGGCCGCGATGGCCGGCCTTGTCCTCACCCAGGGAAGGGACCAGAAAGGATGGGGGCCGCGCCTCGTCACCGGCTTCGTCAGCCTCTACGGGATCCTGGGTGGATACGGGACCACGTCGTTCGTCGGGGACGTGCTCTCATACTCGCGCCTCCTCGCCCTTGGGCTCAACACCTTCATCGTGGGGATGTCTTTCAACATCATCGCCAAGCTCGTCCCCGAGATCGCCACGAGCATCTTTCCGTTCATGGGGGGGGCGATGGCCTCCTGGTGGTGCGGCGGGGCGATCGTCGTGCTGTGCATGGTCCTCGGGCACCTGTTCAACTTCATGATGAGCATCTTGAGCGCGTTCGTGCACTCGGCGCGCCTGATCCTGCTCGAGTTCTTCGGGCGCTTTTACCAGGGGGACGGGCAATGGTTCGAGCCGCACGGCTTCTCGAGCGAGAGCGTGCAGCTCGACGCGTGATGCCGCGCGGGATGATCAGCGGGATCTGCGCCGGCGGCGGCGGGGCGACTTCAACGGCCGTTCACTCAAAAGGAGGGGCGTATGGCTGAGTTCCTGAGGCACTACTTTCTCCAGACCGGGTTCGCATGGGCGGTGGCGGGGGGGATGGCGTCGGTCATGCTCTCGGGCCTGGGGAGCGCGAGGGGGATACGGATCGCCGGCGCACAGGCGGGCGGCGTCCTCTCCGAGCAACCCGAGC
>CALLYX010000203.1 GCA_937858775.1 uncultured bacterium
CCCCGATCAGCGACGGCGTGTTCGGCATGACGCGCACCACGGCGGTTTCCCCGCCGAGGACGCGCTCGATGGCGGCGATCGTGACGCCGGCGGCTATGGAGACCACCAGCTTGCCGGAGGTCCCGACGCGGGCGAGATCCTCGAGCGCGCCGGCCATGTCCTGCGGCTTGATCGCGAGGACGACGACACGGCTCAGGCGCGCGCAGTCGCCGTTGGCGTCCACGGTCTCCACGCCGAAGCCGCCGCGGAGATGCGCGAGGCGTTCCCGCCTGATGTCGCTCACGCATATGTCCGAGGCGAGGCACAGCCCGGCGTCGAGGAGACTGCGGATGATCGCCTCCGCCATGTTCCCCCCGCCCACGAACCCTATCTTACCGTCCATTCCCATGGTCATACGGCCCCCCGCGCGTCGCCGAACGCGCGCCGCCGCGTCAGCCGAATATCGCCGCGCCGACGCGGACGATCGTCGCCCCCTCCTCGACCGCCGTCTCGAAATCCTGCGTCATTCCCATCGAGAGGCGCCGCATCTCCACGCGCGGCCTCTCCTTCCGCGCCGCCTCGGCGGCGAGCCGCCTGAGGCGCCTGAAGAAGGGGCGCGAGGCCTCGGCGTCTTCGGAGAAGGGGGCCATGGCCATGAGCCCTTCCACGCGGATATGCGCGAGCCCGGCCGCCGCGTCGAGGAGGGCGGGAAGGCCGTCCGGGGCGACCCCGAACTTCTGGTCCTCCCCGGAGACGTTCACCTCGATAAGGACGCGGGCCGCGCCCCCCGCCCTCGCCGCCTCCCGCTCGATCTCCTCGGCAAGGCGGACGCTGTCCACCGAGTGGATAAGGTCGAATATCCCGAGCGCATTCCTCACCTTGTTGCGCTGGAGATGGCCGATCATATGCATCGAGACGCGCCCTCGGAGGGCCGGGAATTTGGCCGCGGCCTCCTGCACCCGGTTCTCCCCTATGGCGCGAACCCCGGCACTCACCGCCTCCTCGATCTCGGCGACCGAGCGCCCCTTGGTTGCGGCGAGAAGCTCGACATCCCCCCCGCTCCGGCCCGCACGCGCGGCGGCGGCGGCGATCCGTTCCCTCACCCGTCGCACGTTGTCGGCGATCATGGCCGCATCGTGTGTAACACAGCCGCGCCGGCGCGGTCAACCGATTTGTACCCGAGCCGCCCGACGCCTCGAAGATCATCGGCGCCGGGGAGAACACGGGGGAGAACGCGCGCGCCGCGCGAGATGCGGCTTCTTTTATGCCCTGCCCCCGGCGCCCCGCCGGCAGTGCATTGATCTCCAATGCCCCGCCTCGCGGGGGCGCCCTGTCGGGCCCGCCCACGATGTGGGACGGTCGGGAGGCGTATCCCACGCCCTCGCGCCGTGTTCCCCGTGGCGAAACCCGTCCGCTATCGCGCGGCGATCATCAGCGCCCCCGCCATCCTCCCGCGAGCCCCCCGGTCGCGCCGGTAGGAGAAGAAATCCCCGGGCCTGCACGACGTGCAGGCCCTTGGGTTTTCGACGCGCGTCGCCCCGAGGGAGCGAAGCTCGCCCTCGATGCGCGCCCACAGGTCGACCGGGTAGCAGCAGGGACCTATCGACGG
>CALLYX010000204.1 GCA_937858775.1 uncultured bacterium
GTGCACGACGGCGGGGTGACGACTCGGATCTACTTCCCGTCCATCCGGGGTGACGTGGAACTGTACGTGGGATCGGACGGTTCGACATACTGGGACAGGGGGCTTTGCGACCTTGCGCAAGCCGCCGCGCTCCCGACGCCGACGCCCATTCCAACGCCCACGGTTCAACCCGTGGAGGCCGCCCTGAAGGTCAATTTCCAGACTGTCTCTTCGGGAGCGGTCGAGGGTTGGCTGAAGGACAGCGGGGATCTCTTCGGCCCCAAGACATTTCCTACGCCGCCTTCGGAAGAGATTGATTACGGCTGGCTGGAATAACGGCTTCAAGATCCATCTACGCCCGCTTGTCAACCCGTATTGACACTGTTGCCGTTCATCTACCTGCGCCTTTCCCTCCCCGACACGTGCCATACCCCGCAATGTACTCGCGTCGAACGAGATGAAGTTCCGCGCCAGCCGCGTTATGCCGATCTCCTGGCACGATCCTTGCGTCTGCCCAAGGGGGGGCTATGCGACGACCGGCATTCTGGCTCGCATGCTTCTTCGGAGGGGGGATTGTTCTCTCCGCCGCGGTAGGGGATCTCCCGGTAATCCCCTTCGCCGCGCTATCCGTTGCCGCGGCCGCGGCCGGAGCCCTCATTCGCGAGGAACGCAAGGCGTCGCTCGCCACGCTTTCCGCCGCCTTCCTCGCGGGCGCCTTCGTCAGCGCTCTCCACGAACGCTGCCTGGAACGATCCGACCTCAGGACCCTTTTCGGCGACAGGCCGGCGACCGTAACCGTGCGAGGAACGGTGTGTCGGTCGCCCGCATGGGAGCGCGAGTCGGACGAGCGCGGCAAGCCGAGGTGGAGGGGGGTGGGCGTTCTTGAGATTTCATCCGCCGAACTCGCGCGGGGATGGGAGCCGTTGAACGAGGCCGTCCGGATCGTATGGCTGGCCGCGTCGCCCGCGCCCCTGGCTTGCGGCGACGAGATAGAGACCCGCTGCGTGCTACGCCGGATCCGGGAGGCCTCCAACCCGGGCCAGTTCGACGGCAGGTCCTTCTGGAAGAGGAGGGGCCTGCAGTACACCTGCACGGCGTCGGGGAATAGC
>CALLYX010000205.1 GCA_937858775.1 uncultured bacterium
GTAGTTTTCCCATGGCGAGGTACGCCGCCGGCCCCTCCGGCTCCGCCTCCTTCGCCGCCCTGAACTGCTCCGCGGCGGCGCCGAAGCGTCCGAGCCTCGCTTGGTATTTTCCGAGGGCGACACGGTACGCGGCGGCCCGCGGCTCGAGCTGCACGGCGAGGCCGTACTCCCGCCCGGCGAGGCCTATCTCCCCGCTCCCCTCCCATCCCCTTGCGAACTCAAGGTGGGCCTCCGCGGAGTCGGGCCTGGCGGCGACGCACCCCCTCGCCGTCTCGACAGCGTCGCCGTGACGGCCCGCGTCGTTGTACTCCCGCGCGTCCGCGACCCCCTTCGCGAATTGCGCGTCGGTCATCTCCACGGGGCCCCTCTCCTTCTTCGCGGAGGGCCGCGCGGGGCCGAGGCGGTAGACGAAACGGCCGCGGGTGCCGAAGTAGATCGCGTCCCCCGAGAGGCAGGGCGAGGAGGCGACCTTGCCCTTCGCCTCGAACTTCCAGACGACCTTCCCGTCCCGCAGGTCCATGCAGACGACGGCGCCGTCGAGGCCGGCGGCGACGACGCGCGGCGGCGCGAGGCAGGCGGAGGCGATCACCTGCCCGCCGATCTTGCGGCGCCACCGGAGCTCGCCGTTTTCGGCCGCCCAGCAGTTGATATTTCCGTCCGTGGCGCCCGCGACGACCAGCCCATCCCCCACCGCGGCGGTGGCGACGACCGACTTCCCGGCCTTCGCCCTCCAGATCGCCTTCCCGCTGCCGAGGTCGAGGCAGTGCATGGCCCCGTCGGCCGCGCCCACGAAGATCCTCCCGCCGCTCACCGCGGGGGAGGCCCCCACAACGTCCTTCAGGTCAACCTTCCACAACCTCCGCCCGCTCCCGGCGTCGAGGCAGTAGACGCAGCGGTCGTCGCTTCCGAAGACGACCTTCCCGTCGGCGACGGCGGCGGAGGAGCGGATCGCCCCGCCCGCCGGGGTATCCCACAGCGGGGCGCCCGTGCCGGCGTCGACGCAGGCGAACCGCCTGTCCGTCCTTCCCACGAAGAGACGGCCGCCGGATACCGCCGGGGCCGCGAGTATCCGTCCCGGGAAGCGCTTCTTCCATATCTCCTTTCCCGTCTCCGCGTCGAGGCAGTAGAGCACCGCGCGGTCCTCGCGGCGCAACTCCCCCCCCGCCACGGAGTACTCCCGCAGGCTCGAACTGAACCATATCCTCCCCCCGGCAACGGCCGGCGTGCTCAGGTCGTCGTGCTGCGCGTCGAATCTCCAGATCTCGTCCCCGTCCGCGGCGTCGAGGCAGTAGAGCCGGCCGCTCTCGGCGGCTGCGTAGACGCGTTCGCCGGCGGGGATCGTGTCGCAGTTCACTATGCCGCCCGCCTTGAATCGCCAGACGGCCTCCACCGCGTCCGGGATGAGGCCGTCCCCCCCCCTGCGTTCGATGCCGCCGCGGAAGAGGGACACGCCCTCCGGGACGGCGGCGGCCGAGCAGAGCAGCGCGGAGACCGCAAGACCGCATGCGCGCACCGCTCTCACGCCCCCCCCCTTCACGCCACCCTGATCATCTTCGCGCCATATCCCCCGTCGCAGCCGTCCGCGGCGGGGATCAGCTCGATCTCGCTGTCAAGCCGGAACCGGGGCTCCGACGCCAGGAACGCCTCGACCACGCCCCTGTTCTCCTCCGGCTCCACGCTGCATGTGCCGTAGACCAGCGCGCCGCCCGGCCTGACGACAGCCGCGGCGGAGGAGAGCAGCGCGGCCTGCGCCTTCGCGAGCCGGGCGATATCCCATGGCCTGAGGCGCCATCTCGCCTCGGGCCTGCGCCGCAGCACGCCCGTGTTAGAGTACGGGGCGTCGAGCAGGACGCGGTCGGCGGGCGCGAGGCCGGGGACGCGTGCCGCCCGCCGCGCGTCTCCGACGACGCAGCGGATGGATCGCAGGCCCAGCCGCCCGGCGGTCTCCCGCACCATTTCCGCCTTGGCCGGGCTCGCGTCGAGGC
>CALLYX010000206.1 GCA_937858775.1 uncultured bacterium
GCCTCCACGTCCTCGGGCCCTCCAGGACGTCTGTGATATCCGCGCGGACATAGCGGTTCGATGCGAGGAAACGGAAGAAGACCTTGAGCGCGGCGAGGAAACGGGCGAGCGACGAGCCGGAAAGGCCGCGCGCCTTCTCGGCCATCAGGTGCTCCCCGATCATGTCGCGCGTCGCGTCGTCGAGGGATCGGAGGCCACGCCTCTCCAGGAACGCGATAAGGCCGGCGAGGTCGCGCCGGTACGCGGAGACCGTCAGGGGGGAAAGCCCCCGCTCGATGGCGAGGTGGTTAAGGAATTCGTCCAGCAGCACTCGCATGGCCCGCCGTCACACCTTGAAGAACGGGTTGGACGCCTTCTCCCGTCCGAGCGTCGTCTCGGGGCCGTGCCCGGGGAGAATGAGAGTGTCGTCGGGGAGCGGTAAAATCCGCTCCGCGATCGACGCCGTCAGCGCCTCGAAAGATCCACCAGGGAAATCACTCCTCCCCGCGGAGCCGGCGAAGACCGTGTCGCCGCTCAGGAGGAGCGGCGGGATTCCCTTTCCGTGAAAAAGGCAGATCCCGCCCGGGGAATGGCCGGGCGTGTGGATGACCTCGAAGCTCAGATTCCCGACCTTGATCTCATCCCCGCCATCGAGAAGGCGGTCGGGCGGGGGCGACGGCACAAACGCGAAGCCGATCAGCTTCATGATCGTCGCCGCGTCGGATGCCATGGCCGCCTCGTCCCTGTGCATGCAGATCGGTATGCGGTACCGCGCGCTGAGCTCAGCGTTCGCGCCCGTGTGATCGGGATGGGCGTGCGTATTGACGATGCAGATGGGGCGCAGGCCGCCGTCGCTGATATGCCCGGCTATGAGCCCGGCGTCGCCGCCCGGATCCACAATCGCAGCCGCCGCGGTGTCGGGACATGCGAGGAGGTAACAGTTGGCCATCAGGGGCCCTACAACGATCCTCCGCGCGATCGGGTGGGGCGTACGTTTCATTGCGGCACCGCCATGTATCGTAGCACATTACGGCGCGGCGCAGTTACACGAGGGGTTTCCCGCCGAGGGAACTCACTGGCAGATCATGAACCGGGCGGGATGCGCGCGTAACCCCCCTGGATCGGCGGCCGCTCGCCAATCCCCCCAAACCGCCTGCTTCCCGCCCCGGCTTCCCCCGCAACCCACCGCGCCGCTCCGGCAGCCTCCCAACCGCCCGCGAGAAAGGGCAGCCGCGCCCTTTACGCCTCGCCACACGAGCCGGGCCATGACGTCAAATAAGCAGGCATTCCGCCCCTCGGCCCGCCGGGGCGAAATTAGAGGATCCCGGTGACGGGCGGACGCGCCGGCCCCGCTCCCCGGCCCGCCGGGGCGAAAAACCGATCGACTACAGCCGATGGGGCGATCTCCACACCCTCGAACGACACGCCATCCCCGCGCCGGGGCTCAATGGCAGCCTCACGGACCTGGCCGGCCAAAGCCGCGCTCCCCGCTCCCGCCCACGCAAACTCTCTCCCCAGGATGAGGCAATCATTCTCCCATACAGGGATAGAGCCCCGGCCTTCGACGCCAGACACCGCAAATACAGGTTCGATATCCCTGGCGGGACGTCAACTAGATCGGGCGCGTCTTACGCCCCAACCGGCTTGCCCGCAAAAAAACGCAAGCATGGCTTCAAAAACGTCCTCTGCGCCGGCAAGGCCGACTACTCCCCCTTTTACCCGATGCCGAATCAGCGCCAAACACCTCGGCGATATCCCCAATACCGGCCGCAGATGAAATCGTCCGGCATACCAAGGTGTCAGTGCACCGCCAGTGAGATCCGACTCCGCGGCAAAGAACGCGCAATGCGCAGTTCATCCGCCGCGCGGCGCCGCGTGTCCGTTATACGATATCAGGGGTCCAGGAGACACGAAGCCCCGCCGCCGAAACCGTCCCGGCCCGCGCGCAGACCGATCCCGCCGAAGGATCCGCGCCGCGCGTTCTCTCCGCCGGCCGCCGGGAGCCGCGGGCGTGCGATCAGCCCTCCACGCGCTTCCCCTCAGCCGCCCGGGGAGCGGCCAGGGCCCGGCGCCGCACAGGCGCCACCAGGAGCAAGATGGCGGCCGCGCCGAGCGACCATGCAAAGAGCTGCGTGATAAGGTGCGCGGATATGCCCGAGAGCAGGGCCAGATCCCGCGGATACCCAAGGAGACGGAACGCCCCAGCCCACACCCCCTCGTACGCGCCGAACCCGCCTATGCCGCTCAACGGCGTGCTCGCGGAGAGTTCGGCCAGCGACGCCCCGACCAGCACGGGCCAGAACCCGATCGCTCGTAGGGTGTGAACCGCCGGATCGATCGGGTTCAGCACCGCGTAAACGAGAAACGAGATGCAACCGTACTTGAGGATCCTCACCGCGAGGGAGAGGCCGAGCGCGCGCCAGAATACACCGCCGTGCCTGATCTCCTCCATGGCCGCCGCGGTGCGCGCCAAGGCATCCGCCACCGCGTCCCTTCTACCACGGATTGGAAAATAGCCGCGCACGATCCTTCCGGCGCCCCGCATCAGGCCGGGGAGAGCCCAAAGCAACGCCGCGACGGCCATGAAGAAACCAGCCGCGATAGGAACGAGGACGGCCGGCGGAATCCCGAGCCGACTCCCGCCCACCGCCCATATCCCGACAGCCATGAGCGGGACCATCACGACCATGTCAAGGACGAAGGCCACCGCCCAGACCGATGTCCCCACCCCCACCGGACATCCGAATCGCGCGCGCAGCAGCACGATATAAACCGTCGAGCCGATCCGCGCTGGGAGCAGGTCCGAAAATAGGTTCCTCACCAGCGTCACGAGGAACATATCGCCCCTGCCGATGGGCGGCGCGGAGCCGCTTCCCCGCATGAGAACGAGATAGCGTTCGTTCCTGAAGGCCGTCGAGAGCAGGCTCGCGGCGGCATAGGCGAGAAGACCCGGGACGGAGGCGTCCCTGACCGCGCGCGCGATCGCGCCCGGGCTCACCACTGTCAGGAGCCAGCCGATCACCCCGCAGCTCACGGCCGCCGAGGCCGCTGCATACCATGTCCGCCTCCCCCAGGGAGACCGATTCTTCACTCCCATTCAGGCCCTCCTCAAGCGTTCCCCCCTCCCCTTCCCCCATGCCGCCCAAGGGGGCACTCCGACCGGATCCCCCCGCCCGCCCCCGTCTCTTATACACATTTGACGCTGCCCACGACCCTCCGCGGGTAGATCACGATGCTGGTGACGACCCTTTAAAAAGAGGACCAGCAATAAACAAAACACAAGAGTATATTAATCACAACAAGTCTAACTGCAA
>CALLYX010000207.1 GCA_937858775.1 uncultured bacterium
GAACCCCGCGCCGGCGCGGGGGGGCCCGGGGCGCGTGGGGATGGGGGGAGGGCCCCGCGGGCGCCATCCGCGGGGCCTGGGCCGTGAGGGGGGCCGCGATACGGCCCGCGCCGGGCCTTCGGCGGGGCGCCCCGCCGAAGGCGGCGGATCGCCCGCGTCCGTAACGCCCCGGCTGCGGAAGGGCCGGGCGCCGTCCGGGCTTTTCCCTTGCCTTTCCCCGCCCATGATGGTAAAAGACAGGATCACGCACCGCTCGGGGGAGACCATGCACGAGATAATCGAGAAGATGCGGGGGCACGATAAGTTCGGCGAGTTCATCGCCCCGGTGGACGAGGGGAACGAGTTCAGGGACGCGACCTATTTCCTGCGGGAGGACGGGACTTTCGTCTTCTCCGAGGGGTATTGCCACGAGCCGGACAAGCCGCTCGCCGAGCGCCACCTCGTCTCGCACATCGTCTTCCTCCCGGAGGCGGGCGAGGTCCCGCCGTACGCGAAGAAGAAGATCTTCGGCCAGGCGTACGAGAACCTGACGAAGGGGATCATGAACACGCAGCCCCTCAACATGTTCTATCCCCTCCAGCTCAAGCGCTACCTCGAGATCGACCCCTTGCTCGACGTCCAGAAGCCGCCGTACGCCAAGTACAAGGCCCTGGTCCCGGTGGACTCCTTCGTGGGGTACTTCCCGCATCTCCACGCGATGCGGGCGATCTTCAACCGCGCCGATGGCGGGGACGCGAGCGCGCAGAGGATCAAGCGCTCGGTGGAGGCCTCGGCCGATTTCCTCGGGATCACCCCCGAGCAGTTCGGGATCTCGGGGTCGCTTTCGATCGGCACCTACGAGAACCCGCACGACCTGGACGTGGTGATCTACGCGAGCGTCAAGGAGGTCCGTCGAATCGTGGATTTCCTCTACAAGGTCACCGCGGTGAAGGAGGAGCGCAAGGTCTTCGAGTTCGGCAAGTATTGGCCGATCCGCTACTGGGAGTGGGTGGACGGGGAGAAGTTCATGTTCTGCCCGTTCTTCTCCTACATGGACCTCTCCGAATGCCCGCTCAGGGATTTCACCTGCGAGGTGATCGGGGCGGTGAAGTTCGACGCCCGCGTCTCGGACCACACGCACAACTCCTACAACCCAACGGTCCTGGGCGTCGAGAAGGCGCGGCTCGACGGCAAGGGGCGCGCCGGCGAGATGCGGCTGATCCTCTACCACGGCGGGGAGCGCGGGGATTACGTCGAGGGGGACCGCGTCACCGGCGAGGCGGCGCATGTCCTCGTGCGGACCTTCTCCGGCACGGGGTCCGCCCGGAGGCAGTCGGGCGAGTACGAGGCGCTGCTCGCCACCAACATCGGCGACGTCCGCAAGCTCTCCTGACGCCGCCGGGCCGCCCCGGCGCGGACAGCCGGCCGCGCGCGGCCGCCCTCCTCCACACCGCCGGGAGCGGCCGGGAACCGCCAGAAAGGATCGGGTAACGCGATGATCTACGGCAAGGACAACAGGGAGATGATGGAGGCGGTCCGGAGGCACCCGGACTTCAAGGAGTTCATCGTGCCGATCTCCCGGCTCGAGGAGGTCCGCGACGCGACCTTCTTCCTTCGGAACGACGGCCTCCTCGCCTTTTCCGAGGGATATTTCCACCCGGAGGGGAATCTCGTCGCCAACATCATCTACATACCCGACCCCGCCGGCACGAAGACCTTCTTCGGGGCGCGCTACGGGAGCGTCATCAAGCAGTACCTGAAGGATGGGGAGGCGTGGGTCCCCTTCAAGCGCCAGCTCGAGATCTACCGGGAGATCGACCCGTCCACGCAGGAGGGGAAGCCGATCTTCGCCGAGAACAAGTGCCTCTTCCCCCTGGACGACTTCATCGGCTTCGTCCCGCCCCGGCGCTCGCTCGCCATCGCGCGGCGGCGGTCCGCCGGGATCGATCGGTCGATCCGCGGCATCGGGAAGCTTATGGGGATCGACCCGGATATGATCGGCTGCACCGGCTCGATGGCGTTCGGCAACCTCGCGGCGGCTCACGATTTCGACCTGGTCTTCCACGGTTCCCTGGCCGATCTGAGGGGGGCGGTGGGCAGGATATACGAGATCGTCAAGGACCCTAAGCGCGCGGTCTTCGAGATGGGCATGCACTGGGCGATACGTTTCTACGACGACGAGGGGAACATGATCTGCCCCTTCTTCTCCTACGCCGATCCGTCCGAGATACCGCTCCCGCGCTTCGAGATGGAGCCGATCGAGCGCGGCGTGGAGGCCGTGGGGACGGTCGCGAACGACGACCACACCGGCTTCATGCCCACCTGGCTCCCGCTCGCGGACGCCGGGATAGGGTCGAGGGCGCTCCCGCCGGGCGCCGTCCTCGTCATCTACCACGGGGGGAAGCGGGGCGAGTACCGGACCGGGGACCGGGTGAGGGCCCGCGGGACGCTCGTCCGCGTGGCCGCCCCGCGCGGACGGTACGAGGCCATCCTCGTGACCGACATGGACGACACCGAGAAGATCTGACGGGGGGATGGACCATGACGGAGGAGATACTGGAGATACTCCAGCGGGATGCCCGGTTGGCGCCGGGGGAGATCGCCTCCATGCTGGGGAGGAAGCCGGAGGAGGTGCGGCGGGAGATACGCCGGCTCGAACGGGAAGGGGTGATACTCAAGTACAAGGCGGTGGTGAACCGCGAGCCCCTCGGGGGGGCGGCGCGCGGGGTCCGAGCCCTCATAGAGGTCAAGACCGCCCCGCAGAAGGATGTCGGCTTCGACCGGGTGGCCGAGCGCATCTACCTTTTCCCGGAGGTGAAGAGCTGCGTCCTCCTCTCGGGCGGCTACGACCTGCTGCTCACCGTCGAAGGGAGCGACATCCAGGGGATCGCCGATTTCGTGGCCCAGAAACTCGCCCCGATGGAACACGTGCGCGGCACGGTCACGCACTTCCTCCTCAAGAAGTACAAGGAGGACGGCGATATCCTGGTCAGGGGGAAGGGGAAGGACCGTAGGCTCGCGGTCACGCCGTAGCGCCCCGGGGCGCACCCCCCGCCGGGCCGGCGCGGGGAGACGGTGAACGAGATGAGGATACCGATCGCGAAACGCGTCCAGCAGATCCCCCCCTCCGGGATCAGGCTCTTCTTCGACCTGGTCATCGGGATGGACGACGTCATATCGCTCGGCGTCGGCGAGCCGGATTTCGACACCCCGTGGCACATCCGGGAGACCGGGATCTTCTCCCTGGAGCAGGGGCTCACCTCCTACACCTCCAACAAGGGCCTGCGGGAACTGCGCGCCGCCATCTCCGATTTCCTGAAGAACCGCCGCGGTCTCAGGTACGATCCCGACGAGGAGATCCTGGTGACCGTCGGGGTGAGCGAGGCGGTGGACGTCGCGATGCGCGCGATCCTCGACGGCGGGGAGCGCTTCCTCGTCCCCCAGCCGTGCTTCGTCTCCTACGCCCCGATGGCGACCCTGGCGGGCGGGGAGCCGGTGTGCATCCCGTTGCCGGCCTCCTCCGGTTTCAGGCTCACACCTGCGCTGCTGCGCGGGGCCGTCGCCCGGCGGGCGCGCGGGATCATCATCAACTACCCGTCGAACCCGACCGGGGTCTCCTACCGGGCGCGGGAGCTGGGCGCGCTCGCCGCCGTCATCCGCCGCACGGACCTGGCGGTGCTGAGCGACGAGATCTACGACGAGCTCACGTACGACTTCGACCACGTCCCCTTTCCCGCGCTCCCCGGGATGCGGGAGCGGACGGTCTATCTCAACGGCTTCTCGAAGGCGTACGCCATGACCGGCTGGCGGATCGGCTACGCGGCGGGGCCGAGGCACCTCATCGACGCGATGACGAAGATCCACCAGTACACGATCATGTGCGCCCCTACGACGGGGCAGGTCGCCGCCTGCGAGGCGCTGCGGAGCGGGGGGAAGGACGTGCGGGAGATGAAGCGGGAGTACGCCCGCCGGAGGGAGTACGTGCACGGCCGGCTCGTGCGCATGGGTCTCGACTGCGCCAGGCCCGACGGCGCCTTCTACATCTTCCCGTGCATACGATCCTCCGGCCTGGACTCGATGGGGTTCTCAAGGCGCCTCCTCGAGGAGGAGAAGGTCGCGGTTGTCCCGGGGACCGCGTTCGGGGAGGTCGGCGAGGGTTTCGTGAGGATCTCTTACGCCTCGAGCCATGAAAACCTGAAGGAGGCGCTCGACCGGATCGAGCGCTTCCTGCGGCGCGCGCGCGCGGCCCCGGCGCGGCATTGAGCCCTCGGGGCCCGGCGCGGCGGCGGGGCGGCCCCGGTGGGGGCGGATCGGCCGGTTCCATGGACACGCTCTTCATGTCGGAGCAGGGGTGGCGGGATTTCGTCCGCTCGCTCTCCCGGCGGATGCGGATCGTCCATCCCGAGGCGCACGGCGAGGATTACCACCTCGTCCCCGCGCCCCCCGGCGGGGAACGCCCCCTGGAAACGGGGAGCCGCTACCGAGCCGTTGGGCGCTGGGGTCTCAGAGGGCGTCCGGATGGTGGGGGTTAGCTCCGGCAGCGGGGCGTCGGCTGCCTCGCTTGCGCCGTGTCGGGCCGAGCGTGGGGTCTCGGCAACGGCTACGGCGCGCTGGTGGGCGGGGACGAGGTGTTAGTGGAGCGGCTGATGCCGGTCTTCGACGCCC
>CALLYX010000208.1 GCA_937858775.1 uncultured bacterium
GGTCTCGGGGTCGTGCAGGCGAAACCGGGTGCCGGCGCCGGTGGTGGTGACCACCGCCAGGTGCCCGCCCGGGAGCAGGGCGGCGTCGACCGAGGTGACGCGCCCGCCGGCCGGATCGGTCTCCACCACGCCCACGGCCAGGCCGGGCGTGGTGACCTGGGCGCCGGTGGCGTCGTAGCGCTCCTTGATGGCCGAGATCGTCTCCCGGACCTCGGTCGGGTGATGGGCGAAATCGTCGATGACGGTGATCCCGCGGGGCTCGCCGCGGACCTCCTGCCGCCGCTTCACCCCCTTGAATGTCGAGAGGGCGGAAAGGATGCGTGCCGGCGGGACGCCGAGGGAGGAGGCGGCCGCGAAGGCGGCCGTTGCGTTCAAGGCGTTGTGCGCCCCGGCGAGAGGCGACTCAACGCGGTGCGAGTCCCCGCCGCGCCGGGCGAGGGTGAAGTGCGCGCCCGAGGCCGATCCCGCGTAGGCCGAGAGACGCCACTCCGCCCCGTCGAGGAAGCCGTATGTCTCGATCGGGGCCGAGTGCCTTCCGTCGATGATCTCCCGGATATGCCGGTTGTCCGAGCATGCGATGAGCCTCCCCCGCGGCGGGACGAGGGAGGCGAAACGTCCGAATGTCTCCTTGCACGCGTCGAGGCCGTCGAAGATATCCGCGTGGTCGAAATCCACGCTCGTGAGCACCCCGACGGCGGGGATGTAGTGGAGGAACTTCGGGGCGCGGTCGAAGAAGGCGGCGTGGTATTCGTCCCCCTCCACGACGAACGGCGGGCCGGAGCCGAGCGCGCTGGAGGAGCCGAAGTTCCTCATCACGCCGCCGATGAGGAAGCCGGGGGCGAGGCCGGCGTGGTGCAGGATCCAGGCGATGAGCGAGGAGGTCGTGGTCTTGCCGTGCGTCCCTGCGACGACGACGCTCGTCCTCCCCGCGAGGTACATCTCTTCAAGCGCGGCAGGGAACGAAAGATATCTGATCCCCCGGCGCTGCGTCTCCAGGACCTCGGGATTGTCGGACCGGACAGCGTTTCCGATGATCACGAGTTCGGTGTCGGGCGGGATGTGCGCCGGGCTGAATCCGGCCCTGATCTCGATCCCGATCCGCGCGAGGAGAGTGGACATCGGCGGATAGATCCCGGCGTCCGAGCCGCCTACGCGGTGTCCGCTCGCCTTGAGGAGTTGCGCAAGCGATCCCATCCCCATCCCGCAGATCGCGCAAAGGTGAATATTCATACGCCTACCCTTTCGTGTTTCGGCGGAGGGCCATGGCGCCCCTTGTCCACGCGGCGGGCGCGCCGGCGCCCTCCCCCCCGCGGCGGCCCTACCCTGCCAGGCACGGCTCGACGACGGAGACACTCCCCTCCCCGCCGTCGACGGCGACCCGGACGCCGAGCGGGAAGCAGGTGTTCCCCGGGAAGTGCCCCGCCGGAAAACCCGCGAGGACGGGGAACGGGCACCCGTCCGTCGCGTCGAGCGCGATGCGGCGGATCTCCGCCTGGTAGGCGTCGTCCCCGCCGCTCCAGCCCGCGGGGGGGACGAAGCGGCCGAGCAACATCCCGCGCGCGCCCCCGATCGTCCCCGAGATCCGCAGGGTCGAGAAGAGCCGGTCCACCGCGTACGGCTTTTCCCCCCGGTCCTCGAAGAGCAGAATCCGGCCTTTCGTAGGCGGCGCGTAGCGGGTGCCGAGCGTCGCGCAGAATACGGAGAGGCTGCCGCCGACGATCTTCCCCTCCGCCCTCCCGCCGCGCACCGCCCGGAGGCCGGATGCTATCCCCCCCCACGCGGCCGTCTTCCCCAGCGAGGAGAGGAGCGCCCGCAGCGCGCCCGGCCCCATCCCCCCCATCTCCGTCACGAGGGGGCCGTGAAAGGTGACCAGCCCGCACTCGCCGCCGAGAAAACCGTGCAGGGCGGTGATGTCGCTGTAGCCGACGAATATCTTCGGCGAGCGGCGGATGAGCCCGGCATCGAGCATCGGCAGGACGCGTTGCGACCCGTAGCCCCCGCGCGCGCAGAAGATCGCCCCGACACGCGGATCGGCGAAGAGCCGCGCCAGTTCCTCCGCCCTCCTCCGGTCGCTCCCCGCCAGATAGCCGTCCCGGGAGAAGATCCCCTCGTCGAAGGCGACCCTGTAGCCGGACTCCTCGAGGGCGCGGACGCCCCGGGCGAACGCGTCGCGGTCGAACGGGCTGGCCGGCGCGGCGATCCCCACGACGCCGCCCTTTTCGAGGGGCGGCGGTTTGATGGCGCTGGTCATGCGGCCCCGACTGGTGATAAGATGGCAATTCGGCGGGTTCCCCGGAGCGGCGCGCGCCTGTGCTCCCGGGCCGGCTCCCCAAGCCGCATCATCATAGAGATTCCCCATGCACCAGTCAAAGGAAAACAGGATCGGCGCGTTCGCGGCGGCCCGGGGCGCGCCGCGCGGGCCGGTCCGCCTCAAGGGCGACGCCTCCGTCCGCGCCTTCTACCGCGTCTTCCTTCCCGCTGGAAGCGCCGTGGCGATGACGCGCGACGAGCCGATTCCCGAGGAGGACCGGGTGTTCATCGAGATCCGCGACCGCCTCGCCGCGTGCGGCGTCCCGGTCCCGGAGATATACGACTGGGACCGCGAAAACGGCATCGTACTCATGGAGGATTTCGGCGACGTGACGCTCGAGGAGCGCCTCGCGGCGGCCGGGCAGGAGGAGAGGCGGCGCCTCTACCGCCTCGCCGTCGACGAGCTGCTCAAGATACAGATCCTCGGGACAGCCATCCGCGGCGACTCCGTGGCGCTGCGCCGGGCGTTCGACGAGGAGAAGCTGGTGGAGGAGCTCGACTACTTCCTTCTCCATGCGGTGGAGGGCCACTACGGGGCCGCGCCCTCGCCCGGGGAGCGCGAGGAGATCAGGTCCGGCTTCGCCGAGCTCTCCCGCCGCATCGCGTCCCTCCCGCGCGTACTGAACCACCGCGACTACCACAGCCGCAACCTGATGGTCGTCGGCGGGCGGCTCGGGATCGTTGATTTCCAGGACGCGCGCATGGGCCCGTGCCAGTACGACCTGGCGTCGCTCCTGAGGGATTCATACTCGGCCCTCGACTCTGCGTTCCGGAGGGAGATGGCGGAGTACTATCTCGACGCGAGCCGCGGGCTGGGGATGGTGTGGCGGGACCGCGCTGAGTTCATGGAGCGCCTCGACCTCGCTGCGCTTCAACGGAATCTCAAGGCGTGCGGGACATTTTGCGCCATGGCTGTCATACGGGGGAACCGGCGCTACATCCCCTGCCTCGACCCGACCTTCGCCTACGTGCGGGAGAACGCGCCGAGGTTCCCGTTCATGGACGGATGCATGCGGGCCCTCGCGCGGCACGTGCCGCCGCTTCGGGGGGGGGGCGTGTGATGCGGGCGATGATCCTGGCCGCGGGTTTCGGCACGCGCATGAGGCCGTTCACGGAGCGGACCCCGAAGCCGCTCCTCCCCGTCGGCAACCGGCCGCAGATCGTCTGCGTGCTCGAGCTTCTCCGCCGCGCGGGGGTGAGGGATGTCGTGATCAACCTCCACCATCTCCCCGGGCGGGTCATGGACGTCGTCGGGGAGACGTACGCCGGGGAGGTGCGCATCGACTACTCGATAGAGCCCGAGATCCTCGGGACCGGCGGGGGCTTGAAGAAGGTCGAGAGCTTTTTCGGCGGGGAGACGTTCATCCTGGCCAACGCGGACGCGCTGATGGATGCCGATCTGGCCGGGGCGGCGCGGCGGCACGGGGAACTTGGCGCCGCGGCGACGATGTTGGTGCGGGGGTGGGATCCGGCC
>CALLYX010000209.1 GCA_937858775.1 uncultured bacterium
CTCCCGCATGATGTTGGCGTAGAGCAGGTCGAGGCCGAGGGAAAGGCCCCGGCCGATCATCTCCCGGAGCATGATCTCGCCCGTCCCCATGCGACGGAAGGCGGGGGCGACGATGATCCGGCCGACCTCGGCGCTTTTTTTCGACCGGTCGATGCCGTAGAGCGAGCAGGTGCCGACCGTCTCCCCTCCCCTCTCCACCATGTAGACCTCGTCCGTTGCGGAGTCGAGGGAGGCGATCCACCGCGCCACCTCGCCTTCCGTGAAGCGGCGCTTCGAGAAGAACCAGTTCCATGTGTCGTCCGCGTTCCTGAGCGCGGCGAAGGAGCGGGCGTCTTCCAGGGCGATCCGTCGGAACGCGAGCGTGGTCACGGTCCCTGTCTCCCGGCGCGTCGATCCCCCGTCCCCCCTCGCCGATTTGCCTGAAAAGACGCTGCGCGCATCTTCCCGCGGGGCGCAGCGCTAAGAGTACTTATCCTGGAATCGATTGTCAACAAAAGCGATCTTGGGCGCTCCGGGCCCGGCTCATGAACGCGCTGAAACACCCGCCATGCGCCGCGGGGAACCGGCTCGGCAAGACCGCCCGTCGGCGGCATCCGTTTCGCGATCGACAGCGCGGCCTAAAAGTGAATGGCGGAGATGAAGGGGTACGGCTTCCCGGCGCGTGAGCGCGCCGTCTCAGCGCCGCGAAGAGCGAGGGAGGAACCTGCCGAGCGCAAGGCTAAGCTCCCTGTGGCACATATAGTTGCACGCGGCGCAAGCCGCCAGTCCTCGCCGCGCCTCCTGGTACGCGCCGGAGAACCAGAACGCCCGCACGCCCCCTCCCTCCAGGTTCCCGATCAGGCGGGCCATCCCGAAGAAGTGGTTGCAGGCGTAGACGTCCTCGTACGCGTCGATGAAGATGTCCGTGAAGGGGGCGAGGCATTTGATGCGGGGCGCCCAGCCCGAGAAGAGCCGGTGGCAGTAGTCGAGGTAGGCGTTCGAGTTGTCTATAAAGCCGGGGGAGCGCGCCTTCTCCACGCGGAGGAGGTCGTTCGCGCGCGCTAGGGCGGAGAGGTACCCCGCCGTGCGCGGCTGCGACAGGTCTTCGAGCCCCTGCGCCTCGAAGACGGAAAGGGTGTCCGCCCCCAGGTCCCTCGCGGCCCTAACGATGCCCGCCACGTCCCCGACGTTTCCCTCGGTGAGCGTGGCCGCAAGGGCGCAGTGGCACCCGCGCCCGAGCGACGAGCGGGCGGAACGTATGTTGCGGACGGCGTCCCTCAGGCGGTCGAAGGCGCCGGGCACGCCGCGCTGGCGATCATGGACCCCCGCGGTCGATCCGTCCATCGAGAGCGTAATTAGGTCGGCACCGGCCCCGACGAGGGCCCGCGCGGCCTCCTCCGTCAGCAGCATTCCGTTCGTGGCTACGTGCACGGTCAACTTCTTTTCATGGGCGAGCGAGACGAGCTCGACGAGGTCGCCGCGCAGCAGCGGCTCCCCCCCGTAGAAGGAGACACCGTAGATGCCCATGCGGGCGAGCTCGACGATGATCTCAGCGGCGCGCGCCGTGGAGATTTCGGGCACCCCCCTTCGCGCCCGCTGCGGGAAGTTGCACATGGCGCATCGCTGATTACAGCGGTAGGTGAGGGCGAGGGTGGCCGAGACCGGCGCGCCGATGGCCCTCCCCCGGCGCACCCCGCGGAGAAGGGCGAGGCCGTTAGCCGCGAGGCGCATCGCCCTGGCGGGGCCGACCGCGCGGAGCCTGCGGGCGAGGACGCTGGCGTATTTCCTTCTCATGGACGGCTACCGGATCGAAAGGGCCGCGCGCGCGAGGCCCGCGAACTCCCTCCATGAGCGCACGGAGGCCAGGCGGCGAGCGACGTACGAGGGGCGGTAATAGAACGACCGGAAAAACCTCTTCTGCCAGCGGTCGAGCTCCGCCGGCGGGAAGACGGAGAAGTAGTTCCCCATCTCCGCGATAGCCCCGGCCCGGCCGAGCGTGTACTCCGCCCAGTAATCCCGCCCCGTCTCCCTCACCACCTGGGAGTAGAGTCGGGAGGGGGGGCAGGGGGTGAGCTTGTTGACCTGTATGTAATCGCACGAGAGGGAGCGCGCGAAGCGGATTGAGCGCTCGATCGCCGCGCGGTCCTCCCCCGGGTTCCCTATCATGAAAAAGGCGAGCGTGGATATCCCCGCCTCGCCGGCCCACGCGAAGGCTTCGCGCATCCTCTCGAGCGGTATCGAGCGACCCAGGCGCTGGAGCACTGCCGGGTCGGCGGACTCCACGCCGAAGTGCATCTTGAAGCAGCCGGCCTCTTTCATCTCGCGCAGCATCTCCCGCGTGACCAGGTCCGCGCGCGTCCGCACCGACCAGTGGATATCGAGCCCCTTCCGGCGGATCGCCTGGCAGATGGCGAGCACCCGGGCGGGGTTGAGCGTGAACGTCTCGTCCTGGAACCAGACCTCGCGGATCCCGTGCCTCTCCCGGCACTCCTCCATTTCGCCCACGACGCACTCCGCGCTCCGCATCTGGTGGCCGAGCGTGCCGACGTCGCAGTAGGCGCACTTGAACGGGCAGCCGTAGCTCGAGATCATGACCGTCACCGGGTGGCGCTTCGACATCACGCACGAGTACGCCTCGTTGGGGAGCAGGTGCCGGGCGGGAAACGGCATCCGATCGAGCGGGGTGGGGCCTTCATCCGGCGCGGCGCAGGCGACGCCCCCCCCCTCCCTCCGCACCAGGCCGGCGACTCCCCCGGTATCCCGCCCCCCCCCCGCAATCGCCCGAAGCAGGGCGGGGAAGCTCCTCCACCCCTCGCCGGCGATGCCGTAGTCGATGAAGCCGTGCGAGAGCGTCTCGCGCGGGTAGAGCGAGAGGTGCATACCCCCGACGACGACCGGGATGGAGAGCGCCTCCTTGATCAGCCTGATATACGGGAGGGAGTCGAGGAAGTTCTCGGTGATGAGGTTGAACCCCACCGCCGCCGGATCGAACGTCCGGAGCCGTTCCACGATCTCCGCCGCGGAGAGCTTGAGCGCGAACGCCTCGACGTAGAGCACCTCGAACCCCTCCCGCTCGAGCTGTCCGGCGAGATAGGCAAGGCTCAGGTTGGGGAGTATCTGGGCCGTGCTCGTGTACGCCTTCCTCACGCGCGGCGTGTACATCAGATCGGGAACCGCCTGCGGCAGGTTGACGAGCGCGACCCGAATCCTCTTCTTCCCTGCGCCGTGGGTCATCGTCTGCCCCCGAGGAGCTGTCGGCCCCAATGGGCTACCGTCCCCGGCCGCATGGAGAAGAGCAGGTTGAGCTCCACGTGGCACGCCTGGACGCACGCCTTGCACGGGCTCTCGGGCAGGGAGAGGAACGCCTCCCTCATCCCCACATCGAGGGCGTTCTTGTAGAGGGACTTCCTGGCGCGCTCGAACGTCGAGCCGCACGGGTAGACGATCCCCTCCACGTCGATCTGGCAGAAGAGCCTGCCGGCCCGGCAGCGCGCCCCCCCCCGCGGGAGGGAGGGGAGGAATACCTTGCGGTGATCTTCCCACTCCAGCCATATATACCGCAGGCACGCCTCTGAGTCGGCGATCGGGGCGCCGGCGCGCCTCAACGCGATGAGCTCCCGCCCGACGCGGCGGTGTTCCTCCTCGTCGAGGAGCAGGTCGGCTAGTTGATGATCGGCGCGGAACCCGCCCCCATCTTCCGAGCCCAGCGGATAGTGCAGGCATTGAAAGTTGGCCACGAAACCGTGCCGCCGCGCCGTCTCTACGATGAACGGTATGGAATCCCTGTTGCGCCGGGTGAGCGTGGTTGTGGTGAGCGCGGCGATTCCGCGCTCCCTGAGGGCGTCGAGCGCGTCCATAAGGAGGGGAAAACTTCCCTTCCCCTTTAGCCCCTCGTGGACCTCCCGGGGCCCTTCGAAGCTCAGGAAGACCATGTCGGCCCTCTCCAGCGCCTCCAACCGCCTCTGGACGAGGTGCTCGCGGACGGAGAGGGTCACGAGGAGACCCTTCTCCCTGCCGCGGCCGATGATCTCCCCGATGTCGTCCCGCATGAGAGGGTCGCCACCCGTGAGATGGAGGCGCACGCACCCCATATCCGCCAGCTCGTCAATGATGCGCAAAAGGCCGTCGAGCGGCATATCCCTTTTTCCGCTCTTCCAGATGTCGCAATACGCGCAGTCGGCGGGGCAGCGGTTCGTGACGTCGATCCAGACCGCGAGAGGCAGCCGCCTGCCCAGGAGCCGCGCCGCGAGGACCCCCTTCCCGGCCCGAATCGCCTGGGATATCCTCATTACCTATGCTACCTCCTCATGTCGAACGGAGCCGCGTCGTCCTCCACGCCGATGAGCGGCTCTTCTTCGCGGCGGATGACCGGCCGTGGGGAGCCGGTACACTCCCGATGGGATACCCCTTCAGGCGGAGGGGATCGGTCGGAGGGCAGTATACACCATCGGAGGGGGAAAGAAACAGATCAAATCGCGGCGGCGCGCCCCGTCGCAGCCGATTTTATCGCGTCACATCCGTGCGGGGTGGGGCGCTGGTGATCGAGTCGTTCTCCTTGTTTTTTTACCTCCAGCAAAACGTAGGTCATTACAAAAGGGGCCAGCTCAAACACATAATATACGAACCGGTAATCCTGTGATGGCATCACGAGCATGAGCGATACCGTATTGGCAATGATGGGTATATACAACACGCACAACCGGTAGCATTTCTTCACGAGAATGTAGTACAGCAACAGCACGAGGATCAAGGAGTATACCCCCACCCTGAATATCAGTTCGTTATACCGTTGAAGAAATTTGATTAGCATGCGCCCTGCTGAATTGTGCGTGGTGAGCGGATGTTCCGCGCCGCCTTTCCAGTGGGTATACGCCAAGCTATAGATTTCGATGTCGACATCGGTTATATTCCACAAAAGACTCGTTTGGTTCATTCTATCAGCGATAACATGCCCTGGGTGCCCCAGAAGTGTTTTTAGATAAAGAGCGAATACTTCCGCCATACTCAACTTTCCGGCATTGGGGATAAACAACCCGCCGTCATCCCATATATATCCGCCTACTGAATATCTGCAATATTGGCTTTCCCATCGCTCAAGCGGCATGATCCCTTTCATCACGGCCATCGTGTCGGGGTCTATGATTGCTTTGTCTTTCGCGAGAGAACCAAGAGGGGATAAAAATGTGGGGTATGCCGTCCCTCGCGCATTGGGGGCGACATTCATGACGCCGGGCATGACCCACGTAATAACGGCTTCCGATAGCAATAGTGCCAGCATCCCCTTGCACAGATTGGGAATAATGCCCTTCCCCCTGTAATGACGCGACCTCGCCCATGCGATCGTGTACACGGCGAGTGAGATAACGGAAGAGATTCCCACAATAAAACCGTTATGCCTGACACTCGACACCACTATCGTCGAAATGACGAACGAGGCGATGTTATGGACACGGGCAAAGTAGACCCCCCTGTATGCGATGATCTTGGCATATTGCAAGGTCAGGTGTGCCAATGCCAACGTGTACAAGACGTCTTTCCACAGCGATATGTTGAGCATGGCATGGATAGGCACGATGGAGAACAGCAAGAGCAGCACGTAGATATAGCCCCTCCGGGCTCCTCTCGCCATGAGAAACGCGCCCCATGACGCATAGATGAATGCCGAGAGCGCGATTTGCAGAAGCGGAAGCATAATCGGCGACGCGTGGATATTGGCAAGCGCCCGGATAAGGAGGGTATGCATATACGGGTGCCAATCCGAAAGCGGCGTCCTGCCTATGGCCTGGTCCCATTGGACAAATGAATCCTCAGACATGATGCCGGGGGAAAACAACCATAGATACGCCAACCCGGGCAGAAGCCCCATGAACAACAGCCCGGCAAAATCCAGCCTCCGTGAACGCGTCTTTCGGCATATCAGGATTCCAATCCGATCGAACGCCTTCAAGACGAACCCAAGCCATGGAATAAACCACATGGCGATCAAGACAATTGCGATGGCGGACGTAATGGACACGACTATCCTGTATTCGGATCCGAATATCGGATAGGGTCCGCTCAAAAAAGTGGAACTGCTGGTGGCACACACGAGATACAGCAAGACTATTGCGCAGGGCAGGATTGTGCCGATCCTTTCCCTCCTGCTATTGCCTCGCGGCGGATCTAACGCAAACCCGTATCTCCCCACCACCACGCTTGCTGCGTACACGCACATGCAAAACGGCGCAAAGAGGACGGTGTGATTTCGCAGTATATTCAGATTCAGCGGCCTGATCACCTCGAACATCACATAGGTGACGATAAAATAGACCACCGCCTGTCCGCCATACCGATGACGGATCCC
Organism: uncultured bacterium; assembly: GCA_937858775.1. Lineage (GTDB taxonomy): Bacteria > Auribacterota > Tritonobacteria > UBA1439 > UBA1439 > UBA1439. The sequence goes on from CALLYX010000209.1 coordinate 6,323, forward strand.
GCAGATCGTCTGTCCGATCATCAGCACGGACAGAAAGGCAAGGCGCGCGTCCGGATCAACGGCGATCAAGGCGGCGAGCGCCAGAAGGGCCGCGCTGACATAGAACAGATATTCTTTAACGCGATCCGACCGCCGATCCTGTTTCATTCCCTCACCGAGCAGAAGCGCACCCAACGGTGTCCGTCACTAACGCGTGCCATTCCCGGATGCCGCTTCAGACACGACCCCTCGTCACGGCATCTGCGCGCGGTGGAGGAGAGTTAAGGCGATAGATGTATAGCGGCTCGTCCTCCGCGATGTGCCGCTCGAAGGACGCGATCAGCTCGTATCTGGCCGCGAATCCGGCGTTGCCGTCCATCCTCTCGTTCAGGATGAGCACCGCCGCGCGGTAGTGTCCGCCTTGCATCCCCCTGTCGACCCTGCGCACGACATCCTCGATCCGCAGGGCCGCCTGGTCGCGCATGAACTCCTTCGTGTTGGCGGTGTAAGTGCCGAACCGCTCGCACTCGACCTGGAAGATCCGCGAATGGGGTTTCGGCAGGTACAGCGCCACCGCCTGGGCCTTGGTCGAGTGGAACGCCGCGATGAAAAAGTCGTCCCCAAGGTATCCGTGCTCCTCGAGATACCCGGCCACCCGTTTGGCGGGAGAGAAATCGTAGCGCAAATCATGGTAGACCGCCTGGGCGGAGCCGAGGAGTTGCAGAATGAGCAATGTGGTAAATACACAGGCCGGGCACTTTGTGCGCAGAAAGCCTCGCGGCGGGGACGGCGCATCTTGATAGCATTCGGAAATCCACGTTGCGACAATAAACGATATGTAGATGAACCCGATATGCCTCCGCGCGCCCGGATATTTCAGCCAGAAGAGGCTCAACAGGCCGAGGGTCGAACCCAGGTAGATCGCCAGGGGAACGCGCTTCCTCATCAACAACGCCACCGACGCGCCGAACAGGGGCACGGCGACCGGAATACAGGCAGGGTATCGCACGAGCACCGATCCCCAGAAGTTGACCTCGCCGGGCCCCGAGAAGAACGGATGTCCCGAAACCGGCAGGAACGCGAGCTCCAACGCATAAAATACCTCACTGATTCTCAGGCGTGACGGTTCCCAATGCCATCCGGCCCAGCATTCCGCCCGTTCTTCAAAGGTTACCGTCTGGCACATCGCCGCGACAAGGCCTATCACCATCAGGGAGAAAGCCAGCCTGACGGTTCTCTTCGACCAGGCACCTCCGGACATCAACGACTCGAGAAGATAGGCTCCGGCAAGGATCGCGGCGACGATGATGCCGTGCGCGTTTGTGTTTGCCAGGAGCAGGACCAAGAGGGAGTATGCGACCGGTTTTGTGAAACGATATTTATAGAGGGCCGCTATCGCGACGAGAAACAGCACTGAGAGGACGTACGTCCTCACGATGACGTTGTATTCGTAGAATATGTAGTATCCGAAAATGAAGAGCACTTTCTGATAGCGGGGAAACGGCGCGCACCGCATGACGATCGCCACGATGCACAGAACGATCAGGAGATTGACCAGTTGCATCCCGAAGAACGGGAGCCCGGCCCTGGCGAGGGGGTAGGCCATGTAGAACCACAGCCCCGGTGTCCCCTCCCGGTTCATCTGGCGCACCACGGAGAGGAAGCTCGGGCTGTCCCGCGCGATGAGCCATGGCTGCGCCTCGTCCCTCCATGCCTCATGGTGGACAATCATGTATAGAGAGAGGAGGAAGAATAGCGCGATAACCACATGCTCCATTTTCAGGCGCACGGTGGGTCCCCTCCTGGATATTTTCACTCCGGCATCACGTCACGGGAATGCAGTGAAGATAATATATCCATAAAAGAGGCAGGATATCGCTCATCCCCAATAGATAGCCCACACTCTTGAACCGGCCCTGTAAGCGCGTTCTTACGACGAGTGCGGTTTGAATGCGTAAATCTCGACTGTGGCACCGTCGCTCAATTTCGAAAATATCCATGCCATTACCAAGCACGGGATAAAAAGCGAAGCCGCCAGGGAATAAATGCAGGCCCGAATCATCGCATTTTGCTTCGGCCTATTACCCCTATGTAGACTGTGATATAAACCATATGTCGTTGCCTACAAAGCGATTGAGCACGCCCTGCAGTAAACTGAATGGGTCCTGTTCCATCGAAAAATGTCTTACGTGGCTTATGTTGAAACCTGCCTTTTGAATTTCTCGGGATAACACGCCGAGTGAAAAATAGTAGTTATTCTGCGGCAGCCCGAAACCGAACCAGTTGGACCGGAGGAGGTTGAACGAGAGGCAGTCTATATTCGGCACCGCAACCAACAAAAGCCCTCCAGGCTTGAGCAAGCGGTATGTTTTTTCAATGATCTCCTTGGGCTTTTGAGTGTGTTCCAATACGTGATAAATGCTTATGCAATCATAATCGTTTTCCTGGAAAGTCAGCTCGAGCGGGTCTCCTATGAATACCTGCCGGGGGAATATTTCCTTGGCTCTCCTCGCTGCGATCGGACTTATCTCTGTGCCGAATACATTCCAACCCAGTCTTTCCATACATTCCAAAAAGTAACCCCTCCCGCAACCGATATCGAGTATCTTACCCCCCTTCTTATATTTCTGGATCGACAGTGCCCTTCTTCTCCGAAAAAACCGGACTATCGATTCTATGGCGGGCAGGAACCTAATATTCTTCTCGCCATAGTAATCCTGCGAATAGATGGTGTCGAGCGCTGCGGCATCCGGCTGCGGATCCGCGTAAACAAGTCCGCAATTCAGGCACTTGACTATCTTACTGCAGCTTATAAGCAAAGAATTCTCGGAACCGGGCGGGAAAACTCTTTTGTCATTTGACCCGCAAAAATTACACTCCATGCGCTTCATTTCCAATCCGCCTCAACAATATCAACTTTCTTGTCTATTACACTAGACGCAATCTGCTTCATCCCCCCGCTGCAATTCAGCGTAATGCTATTCGATAGGGTGCCAAACCATGCTTACGTTTATGGAGAAGTATGCTTCGCTTTCAATCTCAGGGGAGGCCTCATCCCGAATCCTGACCTTTCACTATTCATTGTACCACTTCCAAATTGGAGTAAACCCAGGGTGTTACTGCTTCCTCCCACCCCCATGGGGGTGGTGACACTTGACATACCACGAGCGACGCAGCCGGCTTTCGAAAGTGGTCCCTGTAGAGCGCCGCGGCGACCATGAGGAAGAGGAGCGACAGGGCATACGGCCTCGTGAGCACGCTGTACTCGTGACGTACATAGTAGCCGAAGACAAACGCCGCCCTGTGAAACACCGGAAACGGCGCACGCCGCAGCATGAGTAGGGAGGCGGCGCAGAAGGCGGCGATACAGGCGTACTCGGCTCTAGCGCGCACGGCGGTCCCCCCGGGCAACCACCCCACGGGCATCATATCATGGGGCGGCCGGCGTTTGAAAGCGTGCGCCCAATCCCGAAACGGCGGACAGGACAGGGTCCGGCCGGCCTTTTGGCAAGCGGCGCGCCGTTCATCTCGCGGGCCTCATCCCCGATACAGGTATCTCCTCGACCTCGGCCATGGCTGGTACCAGATTTCCCAGGGGTCGGCGTCGCAATCCATCCGGAGCCGGACGAGCCCGGGGAAATGGCGCCTTAGAAAGCGGATATCGGAGCTCGAATTCTCCTTCATCCGTATGATCATCGGCCTTCTTCCGGTCCGGCCGCAGATCTCGCGCACCTTGAGCACCGTCCCCATCGAGTCCAGCGGCCATGCCGCCACGTTGCACTGGTCCCGCGGCCCGTAGAGCGCCTTTATATGATATGTGCCCCAATCCGCGTGCACGAAGACGTACCTCCCCGAATGAGGGTCAAGCGCCTCTTGCAGGCAGGCGAAGTTCGGCACGAGCGCACCGCCCGTCCCTTGCCTCCGCATCCACTCGCGCCAATCCATGCCGGAGAGCGAGTGGTAGTGCCACAGCCCCAGGGCGGCGAGGAGGGCGAAGAGCGCGGTGACGACCCGATCCCCGCGGAGTTCCGCGCGTATGGAGAAGAGGGCGAGGATGCCGAACGGATACGCGAGGATCACATGGCGCATCGCGGCGGCGGCCGGATGGGAGACGATGGCGAGCGTCGTGAAGGAGAGGGCGATGGCGTTCACGGCGAGGAAACCGAGCCCCCCGCCCCGGCGTCGGATCCGCACGGCGCCGTAGGGGAACAGCAGGGCGGCGGCGGCGAGGGCGGCAACGCCGCTCGGCGTGACGAGGACGTCGGTAATGTAGATGTCTTGGGCGGTTTGGAGCGGGTTTGTCAGGTAGCGCGAGATGGAGATGAGATGCCCCAGCGGGGCGTATCGAAACCCTCCCTCCTCCATGCCTATTCTCACGCAACTTTCACTGATCCCGTAGTATCTCATGTGCCGCGCCGTACCGACGCGGGGCTGCGCGTCGGTAC
>CALLYX010000210.1 GCA_937858775.1 uncultured bacterium
CCCCCCCGCCGCCCGGCCCCGACGCGGATCCCCCTGATGAAGAAAAGGATAGATATCCGCTCGGCGACCAGGGCCGTGTTCCGCGCGATAGCCCCGAGCAGGATGTGGCACTCCCTCGCGGCCGCGAAGAGGGACGGCCGCGTCATCCGGTACGTCCCGTACGTCTCGCGGACCATGAGGCCGAGCATCTTCGCCGTCGCCGGGCCGAGCGCGACCCGCAGGCCCATATCCTCGGCCCCGAGGCGCCCCGCGGCCCGCATCGCCCCGTTGAGCGTGAACGCCCTCGAAATGTAGGCGCCGAACACGACGAAGCAGTAGGCGTGGAAGAGAAAGACCGCCCCCCGTTTCAGCCGGCCGGCGGAGTACGCGCCCCCCCCCGCCGCATCCCCCCCCCCGGTCCAGAACGGGGAGAGGAGAATGAAGAGGAGGGGGAGGATCCACAGCTTCCATGAACCGAACGCGGCGAGGGCGCGGCGGTCGCTCAGCGCAGCGACGAGGAGGAGGCATGCGCCTGCGGCGACGCGCACGCGGATATCCCGCGCGAAGAGCGACGCGGCGAAACATGCGGACGCGAACGCGATTGCGGCCTTTTTCATTTTCGCCTGAGATACCCCCCGATGCCGACCGCGCACAGCCCGGCGGCGACCCCGATCGCCGCGTGGCCGGCAATCCAGATGGAGAGGAGCTGCACCCAGAGGCCCTCCCCCAGCCCCAACGCCGCCTGGATCCTGTCGACGACCCCCCTGTACGCGTCGAACACCCCCACGCCGTAGGTGAGCCGCTGGGAGATGAGGAAGTGGGGGATCCCCTCCATGCAGCAGGCGACGGGGGCGAGGAGGAGCCCCGGCCCCCCGGCCCCGAGGGATGTGAAGACGATCTCGGCCAGGAGCGCCTCCGCCCCTATCCCGATCGCCGGCGACAGCCTCGCCGCCCCGGCGGAGAAGCATTTCAGGACCGCCGCCACGAGCCCCGTGGAGATCGTCGCGCCGAAGACGGGGGTGTAGATCCTCTCGGCGGAGAGGATGATCGCCCCGATCGCCGCCATGACCGCGCCCTTGAACGGGACGTCGAAGAGATGCAGACACGTCCCCAGCAGCGTCTCCACGACGCCCCAGAGGACGCCGAAGACGGTCGTGTAGACGAGGAGCCTGATCCTATCCGCCCTGTGCATGGGGCCCCGCGTTCATGGTGATCACCTCCTCGGAGATCCCCGCGATCTCCGCCTCGAGGTGCGAGATGAGGAGGGCGCTCGAGCCGGCGTCCCTCACGGCGGAGAGCGCCGCGCACAGCGCCTCGATCCCCCCGGCGTCGAGCGCCGCGAAGAGCTCGTCCACGATCAGGAGCTCCGGCGCCCTGAGGAGGGCGCAGAGGAAGGCGACCCTCTGCGCCTCGCCGAAGCTGAGCGTCTCTACGTCCCTGCCGAGCAGCGGCTCGATGGAGAGGGCGAGCGCGGCGGCCCCCGGGGGGGCCGCCGGCTTCCGCCCGGCCGGGGAACGCGCCGACTCGACGTTCGCGCCGACCGACTTGTAGAGCAACTGGTGGAACGGGTTCTGTCCAACCATCGCCACGCGTTCCCGGAGCGTCGCCGCGCCGGCCGGCCGGCCGCCCCACGTGATCACCCCCCGCGAGAGGGGCGCCGCGCCGCAGAGCGCCCTCGCGAGGGAGCTCTTCCCCGAGCCGTTCGGGCCGGTGAGGCCGTATATCGCCCCCCTGCGGATCTCGCAGGAGAAGCCGGCGAACGCCTCCTCCCCGCCCTCGTTCACGAACGCCGCATCGTGGACGGCGCAGAGAACGGGCCCGAACCGCGCCGCCCCCGGCCGGGGCCCGGGGCGGGGGGCGGGGCCGGCGGCGCGTCCCCGCGCCTCCACGAGCCGCCCCCCCTCGAGCGCGTACCGGCTGTCGATCAGGCCGCCGAACCGCCCGCAGTCGTGCCCGATGAGGAGGATGGAGGAGCCCTCCGCCTTCCGGCGCGAGAGGAGGCGGGCGATCCGCTCCGCGCCGTCGTCGTCGAGATGGGCCGACGGCTCGTCCAGCAGGATGACGCGTTCGCCGTCGCCCCAGAGGGCGCACGCCGCCACGAGCCGCTGCTTCTCGCCGTAGGAGAGCTGGTGGACCTTCCTCGCCCGCAGGGCGCCGAGGCCGGCCGCCTCCGCGATCTCGGCTGCGGACCCCCGCGCCTCGCGGCCGTTCGAATAGGAGGCGAAGAAGGATATCTCCTCCTCCACGCCGTCGCAGAGTATCTGCGCCTCCGGGTTCTGGAGGATCACGGCGGGGCGCCCCCCCGCCCCGGGCCACTCTATGGCGCCGGAGAGCTCCCCCTTGACGAAGGCCGGGATTATCCCGGCGAGGACCGCCGCCAGGGTGCTCTTCCCGCTCCCGTTGGGGCCTGTGACCGCGGCGCACTCCCCCTCGGCGAGGTCGAGGTCGAGGCCGTCGAGGACGAAGCCCCCGGAAGAGGCGTATCTGAAGCGGAGGTCGCGCACCGTGAGGGGCATGGGCCGGTTTCGCCGCCGTGCTTGCGGCTCAGTACTTGGCGTCTATCCCGAAGAGGACCGTCCTACCCCGCTGCGGGAAGCCGTAGACCGTCTCGTAGTTCCGGTCCCAGATGTTCTCGATGGAGATGTAACCGTCGAGATAGCGGGTGAGCGGCTGCGTGAACTTGACGTTGCACAGATAGTAGCCCTTCGCCACCTCCTCGTCAAGCCCCGGGTCCTGCGCGGTGGGGAGCTGCGAGAATATCTTGCTGGTGATCTGCTGCGTGAGATCGATCCTGGTCTCGGTGTACGGGAGCTTATAGCGGAGGCCCATGTCGATCTTGTGCGCAGGGAGGTCCACCACGTAGTCGGAGGCGTGACCCCTGCTCCGGTCGCGGGCGTGGTTGTAGGTATAGCCGAGGGTGAAGGCGGCGCGTTCGAACGGTTTGAGCTCCGTGTTGAGCTCGATGCCGTTCATGATGATCTTCCCGTAGTTCCGGTAGATATTCGTGGGATCGGGTCCGTCGCGGCTGATGTAGTCCCGCAGGTAGTGGTTGAAGTACGCGACCTCCGCCCACGCCATCCCGTCGAAAAAGGAGCGGGAGGCGCCGAGCGTGTAGTTAAGGCTGGTCTCGGGGTCGAGCTCGGCGTTGCCCCCCTTGCTCGAGTAGAGCTGCTGGAGGGAGGGGAAGCGCCCCTTCCTCGCCAGCGAGGTGAAGAGCTTGGTCGTGTCCGGAAGGCGGTACTCGAGGCCGCCCATCGGCGTCAGCATATCCTTCAGCCCCGGCCGCTCGTTGTTCCGCCGCCCGGTGAACGCCCCGTCCATCTTGCTCGTCGTGTTCCGCTGCGACTTCCAGACGTCGAACCAGTCCCAGCCCATGCCGGCGACGGCGGTCAGGTTCCTGACGAGACGGAACTCGTTCTCGGCGGCGACCGACCCGGTGTTCGAGAGCGACTCGGAGAACGGCAGGTACGAGTCGTCGCGCTCGCGGTGCGAGTCGATCTTGTAGTGGAAGGCGAGCCGGAACGTGTCCCACTTCGTCAGGTCGTAGTCGGCGATGACGCTGTCCCCCACCGAGTAGTCCCTGTAGGCGCTGCGGGCGAGCTTGTCCGTGTAGTCCTCGTCCGTGTACGACACGAGCGCGTCCTGGTGGTTGTGGAAATAGGCGTTGTTGCGCAGGAGGAACTTCTCCGTGATCCGCTGCTTCGCGTTGAAATCCACCCCCCAGTCGTCGTACCTGTCGAACCGGGCGAACTGCGAGAAGGCGGGCGGGTCCGGGAAGACGGTGGTGTCGGCGACCGACGGCGGCCAGCCCCACTTGGACATGATCCAGTAGGCGTTCACGAAATACTCGGAGTCCTCGGCAGGCGTCACGCCGAATTTCGCCCAGAAACTGTCGGTCTTGAAGCTGGAGTTGCTCCGGAAACCGCCGTCGTCGATGACCGCCCGCCGCGGCCCCCCGGGCTTGCTGACAATCGTCCCCTCGGTCGCCTTGAAGTTGTCGGACATCCTCCATGCGCTCGTCTCGTTGTGCGTGTAGTTGAACCAGTATTTGAAGACCCCCTCCTCCCCCCCCGTCGCCGCCGAGACGCGGTTGTGGTCCTTCTCGCCGAGCTCGACGTTGCCCCCCAGCGTGAACGGCTTCCCGGCGTTCTTGGTGACGATGTTGATGACGCCGGCCTCGGCGTTCGGGCCGTATATGACGGAGGGGGCCCCCTTGATCACCTCGATCTTGGCGATGATGTCGGCCGGGATCTGGTTCAGGTTGAGCTTCCCGTAGTTCGTCTCGTAGTACGGGACGCCGTCGATCAGAACGAGGACCTTCTCCTGCCCCATCCCGTGGATGCTCACGTCGGGCTCGTTCTTGGCGCCCTGCAGCACCTCCACACCCGTGGCGTAGCGCAGCGCCTCGGCCGCCGTCTTGCTGTTCGTGGCCGCGATCTTCTCCGCGGAGACCTCGTTGTAGAGGGCGATCTCGTTCGCCTTCGTCTGCCCCGCGACCACGATCTCCCCGAGCGTGTACGGCACGTAGCCGCTCTCGTTGAAACCGGCGGGGGCGCCCTGGGGGGCGATGATGGAGAGCGGCCCCGCGGGGGTGGCGGCGGGCGACGGGGAGGGGGCGGCCGCCTGATCCGAGCCCGTCTCCGCGGTCGCGTCCTGAACGGCCGCCGCCGCATCCGCGGCGGGGGCGCCCGGCCCGGTCGCCGGAACCGCCGCGTCGGCCGGATCCGAAGCCGCCTGGCAGAACGCCGCGCCGCATGGCGCGAGAGCGACACCAAGGATGATCATCGACACCGCCAAGGAGACCCTGCCCGTGCGCATCAATGCCCCCTCCCTCTGTCCGGCGTCCCCCGCGACCCCCCGCGCGGGGGCGGCGCGGTATTTTTAGAGGCCGATATATATACCGATATATATCGGGGTGTCAACATTATTTTCGGGCATTATTCGGACACCGCGATTTCCGGCGCGGCGGACGTGCGGATCGTCTGCGCGCAGGCCGCGCGCGGCGCGGAGGGCGGGGGGGGGATGGATCAGCGACGGGAGAGGAGGCGTCGGCGGCTGAACGATTTTTCGGCGTGCGCGTTGAGCGCGGAGAGGAATCTGTCGTACTCCTCGATGTAGCGTTCGGCGAACGGCGTGATCTCCGCCCCGCCGTGTTTCGCGCCGCCCCTCGTGCGGATGACGACCTTGCGCCCCAGGTTCTTCTCGAGGCGGTTGAGGATCTTCAGCGCCTTGACGTAGGAGAGCTCCATGTCCGCGGCGGCTCGATGGATCGACTTGAATCGCTTGACCCGCCGCAGCAGCCAGACGAGCCCGATACCCATGAACCCCTCGCCGCGGGCGTTGACGATGATCACCTTCAGGCGGAGTTTCATACGCCGCCAGTATACCCCCTCCCCCTGCGCGGGCACAAGGGGAACGCGCCCGGGGAAACGCCGGTTTTCACGATCCGGGGCGCCATGACCGGGATCCGCCATGGATCTGCGGAGGCCGCGGGGACGCACCCGCGCTGGCGCGCCGGCGCGCCGGCGCGAAACGACAGCCCCGCCGGCCATCCGGTTTCACGGGAGGGTCCGGCGGACGCCCCCGCGGGGCGGGGAAACGGGCCCGCCGCCCCCGATATACAAGGGCAACTATATCGGTTGCCTCGCCCGGCGCCGGTATGGTACATACCATGGGGGCGGGGTCTCCGCGAGGGGCCCCGCCGAATGCGGCGATGCGGAGGCGGGCCATGATCGGCGACAAGAGGCTTGGGGCGGCGCTCCTGCTCTCCCTGCTCGTCACGATGCACGACCGGTTCGCACCGGTCGGCGCGGTGCGTGCGGAACACCACCGCGCCGACCCGGAGCCGGCACCCGCGGTCAGGGCCTGAGCGCCCCGGAGGGCTCGATCCGGCGCAGCCACCCGTGCGGGTCGGGCGCTGCGCCGGTCTGCACGGCCAGCAGCCCGGCCCGTCGCCACATCTCCGTCGCCACGAGACCGCACTAGAGCCCGTATGCCGACTCACGC
>CALLYX010000211.1 GCA_937858775.1 uncultured bacterium
CCGTTGGGGTCGTGGGACTTGGCCGTCTGGGTCATCTTGTCCCAACTAGAGACGGATGCCCCACCGATGCCGCCGGCGATGCCGTAGGCGCTCATGTTGATGCGACGGTTGGGGTTGTTGGCCAGGCCGTCGACGAACAATTGGGCGCTTTGCTGGTCCTTGACGAAGATCTTGAGCTGGTAGGAACCGGCCGTCGGCGCGGTGAAGGTCGCTTGCCAACGCCAGGCGGTGCCGGCGGGCAGGGTGGCGTTCGCGTAGTCGACGGTGGCGTCCAGTTGATCGGGCGCGCAGTTGGCCGTGCAAGCGGCCGGGGCGACGCCACTGGCCGGCACGACGGTGTCGATCTGCGTGCGCAGCCAGCCGTTCTGGCCGGCGAAGGGGGCCGGGGCCACGACAGCCATGGCGGGCATGACGGTGCCGTCCAGGTCATAGCCGGGGACGTAGCTGATCTGGGCGTTGGCTTTCGCGCTGGATTTCAGCGCCGCATAGGGGCTGATGACGTTGTCATAGGGGGTCACGTTGGCGCTGCCGCCGCCGCCGATGTAGGGGGTGACCGCGGTCGGGCCCATGACGACAACACCCGACTTCGCCCCGCGGCTAACCAGTTCGCTGTTGCGAATCGGCAGGCCGTGGTTGACGTTCTTCAGCAGCGTGGCGCTATCTTCGGCCACTTCTTCGGCGACGGCGTAACTCTCGGACTTCAGCGCTTCCTTGTCGGGGCGGGCCGGGATGTAGGGCGTGCCGTCGGTGTAGTGCGTACCGTAGATCGTGCCTTCCAGCAGGCCGGCGTTGTTCATCTGCTTTAGCATGCGGAAGATGGCCTGGTCGGCGGCGGCGGCCCACTCGGCGGCGGTGTAGGCCGGGACGGCGGGGAAGTCGTTGGTCAGGGCCACGGCGGCCGTGCCGCTGGTCACCGCCGCTTGCAGTAGGGCATCGGACCAGCCGTTGCCGGTGCTGCCGCTGGGCATGGCGATGTCGAGGCCGGAGATCAGGTCGCTGCTGCGGCGCGTCGCACCCCAGTCGGACATGTTGAAGCCCTCGAAGCCCCACTCATCGCGCAGAAGCTGGTTCTGCGTGAGAGCGTTGGAGCAGCCATAGACGTCGTTGATGCGGTTGTAGGAGCACATGATCGCTCCCGCACCCGCCTTCACGCCGGCTTCGAACGCCTGCATCTCGCCCTCCCGGTTGCTCGAAACGGCGCGCAGGGCGTATCCTATCTCCCGCCCCATGATCGTTCTCCCGGTCCGCGCGGCCCCGGCAAGGCCGTCGAAGAGCGCCTTCGCCTTCGCGACCGCCGCCTCGCTCCCCGTGATCTTGAGAAAGTTCCCGCGCGCTACGATCGCAACCCCCAGGGACTCCTCTATGAGCCGCAGGTTCTCCTCCCGGCCGCCGAAAACCGCGCCGCTCTGCCACGGGGTGTCGAAGTCAAGCCGTATCTCCGCCATAAGCGCCGTACCCGCCAGGGCGTCCTCAGCCCACGACACGTATATGGAGCTCCTTGAGCTGCGCTGGGCTCACCGGGGAAGGCGAGCCGGTCATCGGGCAGGATGCCTTCTGCGTCTTGGGGAACGCGATGACATCCCGGATGCTCTCGCGCCCCGTCATGAGCATCACCAGCCGGTCGAGGCCCAGGGCGATCCCCGCGTGCGGGGGGGGGCCGTAGCGCAGCGCCTCGAGGAAGAACCCGAAACGGCTCCCGATTACCTCCTCCCCCAGGTTCAGAAGCGAGAAGATGCGGCGCTGGAGCGCCTCGTCGTGGATGCGTACGCTCCCGCTCCCGATCTCGCTGCCGTTCATGACAACGTCGTACGCGGAGGATCGGACGCGGAGGGGATCGCTTTCGAGCAACGCCGCGTCGCCGGGGTGAGGGGCGGTGAACGGGTGGTGCTCGCTCTGGAATCGCCCCTCCTCCTCGTTCCAGGCGAAGAGGGGGAAATCCGTGATCCAGGCGAACCTGAACTCCCCCGGCGCGGCCAGGGCGAGCTCGCGGCCGAGGCGGTTCCTCAGCGCGGCGAGCGCCGCGCGCGCCACCGGCTGCGCCGCGGCGACGAGGAGCGCGATATCGCCATCCGCCGCGCCGAGCGCGGCGCGCATCCCCGCGAGCCTCTCCGGGCCGAAGAACTTGGCTATCGGGGATTCGACTACGCCCCCCGCCATCTTGAACCATGCCAACCCCCCCGCCCCATGCCCCGTGACGAAGGCGGTGAGCTCGTCAAGCCTCGAGCGGGACCACGACGCGCATCCGGGGACCGCCATCCCCCTGACGCACCCCCCGTCCGCAAGCGCCCCCTCGAAACCGCGGAACGTCGATCCGCCCATGATCTTCGTCACGTCCCGGATCTCGAGGCCGAACCGCAGGTCGGGCTTGTCGGTGCCGAACCGCTCCAGCGCCTCCGCGTGCGGAATGCGGGGGAAGGGGAGCGGGAGAACGGCCCCGACCGCCTTCTCGAAGACGTGCGCGAGCAGCCCCTCCACCACGGCGAAGACCTCCTCCCGGCCGGCGAAGCTCATCTCCAGGTCGATCTGCGTGAACTCCGGCTGGCGGTCGGCCCTCAGGTCCTCGTCCCGGAAGCATTTGCATACCTGGAAGTACCGTTCCACCCCGCCCACCATCAGGAGCTGTTTCAGGAGCTGCGGGGATTGCGGCAGCGCGAAGAACGAACCCGGCTGGGTCCGGCTCGGGACGAGGTAATCCCGCGCCCCCTCGGGGGTGCTCTTCGTGAGCATCGGCGTCTCGATCTCGATAAACCCGCGCGCGTCGAGGAAGTTCCTGGCCTCAAGGGCGAAGCGATGCCGCACGCCGAGGGCGTACTGGAGGCCCGGCCGCCTCAGGTCGACGTAGCGGTACTTGAGCCGCAGCTCCTCGCTCGCCTCCCCATCGTCCTCCACCGGGAAGGGCGGCGTCTGGGCCCGCGCCAGAACGTCAAGCGATTCCGCGGACAGTTCCACATCCCCGGTGGGCAGTTTCGGGTTCTCCGTGCCGGGGGGGCGGCGGCGCACCGCGCCGGAGACTGCGATCACGAACTCCCCACGCAGCGTCTCCGCGAGGGCGTGCACCTCCGCGGACGCCCCCGGGTTGAAGACGATCTGGGCGAGGCCGCTCCGGTCGCGGAGATCCACGAAGATCAATCCGCCGTGGTCCCTCCGGCGGTGGACCCAGCCGCAGAGCGAGACCCGGTCCCCTATGCGTTTCTCGTCGAGCTCGCCGCACCAGTGCGTTCGCATCCCGCCGTTCATCCCGCCCCGCCCGCCGCCGGCGCCCCGGGGGCCCCGGCGGGCCTCCCCCTCCGTCCCATGAGTTCCTCGACAACGCGATCGAGGGAGATCTCCCGCTCCTCCCCCGTGCGCATCTCCTTCAGCCTCCCCGCGCCCCGCGCGCGTTCGCTGTCGCCGATGAGCAGCGCGAACGGGACCCCCCTGCGGTCCAGCCGCCGCATCTGGCCCCTGAGGCTGGTCCCCTCCGCGTCCATCTCCGCGGCGACCCCCGCGTCCCTGAGCGCCCTGACGGCCCGCCGCCCGTCCGCCAGCGCCGCGGGGTCCCACACCACCACCCCGACCTCCACCCCGCCCTCCGCCGGCTCCGCGACGCCCTGCTCCCGCATCACCATCAGCACCCGCTCGATCCCGGTTCCGAACCCCACAGCCGGGGCGGGGGGGCCGCCGAGCATCTCCACGAGGTCGTCGTAACGCCCGCCGCCGCCGACGGCGTTCTGCGCCCCGAGCTCGCCGGCGACGATCTCGAACGCCGTCCGGGTGTAGTAGTCGATCCCCCTCACCAGCTCGGGCCTCACGGTGAAGCTTATGCCCGCCTCCGCGAGGAGCGAGAGCAGTTCGCCGAAGTGCTCCCCGCACGGCGCGCATATATGGTCGCGGACCCGTGGGGCGGCGGCGATGACGGCGGCGCAGCCGGGCTGTTTGCAGTCGAAGACCCTGAGCGGATTCGTCTCCGCCCTGCGGCGGCAGTCCGCGCAAAGCCCCCCGGCCTTCCCGAGGAGATAGGCGCCGAGGGCGGCGTTGTAACCGGGGCGGCACCGCCTGCACCCGACGCTGTTCAGCACCGGGGCCGCGCCACGGATCCCGAGCTCGCCGTAGAAGTGCATGAGCATACGGATGATTTCGGCGTCGGCGAACGCCGAGGCGGCGCCGATCAACTCCACGCCGAACTGGTGGTGCTGCCGGTATCTGCCGGCCTGCGGCTTCTCGTAGCGGAAGACGGGGCCGATATAGTAAAGGCGCGCCGGCTTCTCGCGCCGCCCGAGCGAGTTCTCTATGTACGCCCGGATCACCGGCGCAGTCCCCTCGGGGCGCAGGGTGAGGCTGCGCCCGGACCCGTCCTTGAAGGTGTACATCTCCTTGCTGACGATATCCGTGGCCTCGCCGACGCCCCGGACAAACAGCTCCGTGCTCTCGAAGACGGGCGTCCTGATTTCGCCGAAACCGTAGAGGGCCGCGACGCGGCGCGCGGTGCGCTCGACGAACCGCCACCGCGCCGCCTCGTCCGGAAGGACGTCGAAGGTGCCCCTCGGTCTCTGGATATTCATCGGTTCCGCTCAGGCGCGGGCCGCCATAGCGGCGGGCCCCGACCCGCCGCCGGGTCGGGGCCGTTCCGCGGGCGCGCGT
>CALLYX010000212.1 GCA_937858775.1 uncultured bacterium
CGAGGAGCGGGACCCCCTCCTCGATCGCGCGCGCGAAATCCGGGGCGAACTCCGAGCGCAGCCGTTCCATGGCCCGCGCCGAACGCTCCGTGACCGCCCACTCCCTCAGGACGGCCTCGAACCCGGGCGGCGGGGGGCCGGAGGACCCCCGGAAGATCTCCGTTATCATCGAAGCGTAGAAGGCGGCCTCGTCGACGTCGCAGGCGAGCTCCCCGGCGGCGAGGCCGCGCAATATGTCGAAGCGGCGCTCGGCCGCGTCGGACGTTCTTCCCGCCCCGGCCTCCGCATCCGCGGCGCCTTGCATGGAGAGGAGGCGGAGCGAGAGGCCGTTGTAGGATACGGCCTCCCCCGCGTGCTCGAGAATAGCGCGGTATAGATCGCCGGCCTCGGCGTACCGCTCGGCCTTCATGGCGCAGCGGGCCTGGGAGAGCGCGGCGATCGCCTTCATCTGGGGGCTCCCCGCGCGGTCGGCGGCCGCGTGGTAATCCTCTATCGCCGCCGCCGGGTCCCGGGAGATGAACTCCCTCGCGCTCCCGGCCCGCATGGCGCGGGAGTACTCGACGATCCCCTCGTCCTGCCTGGCGGCGATGAGGAGGTCGGCGCTCCTCTCCGCGGGCTCGCGGAACGGGTGGAGGGGGCGGAGCCGGTGGTCGAGGAGGAAGACGTCGCTCACGCACGGGCAGGATTTGCGCCACTCCGAGACCTCCGCCGCGAGCGCGCTGATGGGGAGGCCCGGGCGGACGCGCCGCGAGAACTCCGGCACGCAATCCAGCAGGGGGCGGGATGCCGTTCGCGCGACCGTCTCCCCCACGCTCCGGAGGCGGGCGTTGATCCGGTCCGAGACCGGCTCCTGGTCGCCCGGGATCGACTGCAGGGCCAGGTAGGCGAGGGGGATGATGGGGAGAAGAACGAAGACGGCGAAGATGAAGAGGAAACGCCCCTTCCGGAGTGCCTCGATCGCCGACGAGATCCAGGGCGGTCTCACCGCACCCCCCGCTCCGCTCCGGGCGGATCGATGACGAGGAGGCGGCGGGGGTCGCGCCGTCCCACCGCGAATCCGACCGTGCGCCCCCCCGCCGGGAAGAAACGCGCCGGTACGGCGGCCTTCTCCCCCGACGCGTACTGCCAGGCGCTCGGCGGGTCGGCGGCGAAGACGCCTTGCGGCGCCGCGATCAGCAGCCGCCCGTCCGCGGCGATGGAGACTCCCGCGACCCCGTCGAAGGAGATCCGTATGGCGCCGGGATCGGCGCCGGCGGCCACCATGAACGTCCGCCGCACGCCGCCGCCCCCCGCGCGGAACTCGCAGTCGACGCCCGGGTAGATGTTGCGGTAGGTGAGCGTGGCGGAGAAGGGGGGGCCCGCCGCTGCCCGGCGCTCCTTCCCGGCCGTGAGTTCGGCCCCCGCGTCCGCGCCGTCGAACCGGAGCGCGAAGCCGCCGCCGGGCCGCCCGGGGCCGGCCGGGTAGTGCACGGCAGTTCGGGAGAAGAGGATCGCGCCCTCGCCGCCTTTCACGTAGTAGGCCGCCCAGGCCGGGAACTCCCCGCGGTTGCGGATGAATCCGCCCGCCGGGGCGCCGCACGACGACAGGGGGCGGGGGGGGGCGGGCG
>CALLYX010000213.1 GCA_937858775.1 uncultured bacterium
TCCCAAACGGGCCCGCGCGCGGGAACGCGCGCGGGCCGCGCGTCCGCCGAACCCTGGGCTCGCGCATGGAAGAAGCCGCTTCCCACGCGGCGCCCGTTCCGCTATCCTGCCTACGCGGGGATCTGGAGGGCGGCCGGTTGCGCCCGGCAGAACGGGATGAGGCGGATGGCGGGGTCGCGGCCGGCGCCATCCCCTTCGCCGGCCCGGCCGCTGGACGGGGGGCGGTATGAAGAGCGCGGTCTTTGCCGGCGGTTGCTTCTGGTGCATGGAGTCGGCGTTCATGGGCCTCCCCGGCGTCGAAAAGGTCGTCTCCGGCTACACCGGCGGCGCGGGGACGGATCCGACGTACGAGGATTACGCCTCCAAGGGCCACGTCGAGGCGGTCGAGGTCACGTACGACCCCTCCAGGATCGGCTATGCCGGGCTGCTTGACCTGTTCTGGCGGCAGATCGATCCGACGGACGCCGGTGGTCAGTTCGCGGACAGGGGGAGGCAGTACAGAACGGCGATCTTCTGCCGCGGCGAGGGACAGCGGCGGGAGGCGGAGGCGTCGAGGCGCGCCATCGCCGCATCGGGCAGGTTTCAGGGGCCGATCGTGACGGAGATATTGCCGGCCTCGCCTTTCTACCCGGCCGAGGAGGCCCACCGGGGATACAGCCGAAAGAACCCGGCGTCATATCTACGGTACCGGGCCGGTTCCGGGCGCGACCGGTTTCTCGGGGAACATTGGAGCGATGGGAGATCGCCGGCGCCCGCCGCGCCGTCGCGCGATCCCTCTCCCGCCGCGCCCGGCGGCGCCTTCGGCAAACCCATCCCCCTCCGGTGCGAGGCCGCCCGCCGCCGCGGAACCGAGCCGCCGTTCGACAACGAATACTGGAACAACACCAGGGAGGGGATCTACGTGGACGCGGCCTCCGGGGAGCCGCTCTTCAGCTCGCGCGACAAGTTCGACTCCGGGACCGGCTGGCCGAGCTTCACCAAGCCGATCGAAGCCGGGGCGGTCGTCGAGCGCGAGGACCGGAGTATCGGGGCGGCGCGCACGGAGGTGCGGAGCGGAAAGGCCGGGTCCCACCTCGGGCACGTCTTCCGCGACGGCCCCCCTCCGACCGGGGCGCGCTACTGCGTCAACTCCGCCTCTCTCCGTTTCATAGCGAAGGAGGATCTGGAGCGGGAGGGCTACGGCCGCTACCTGGGGCTCTTCCGGGATTGACGGCGCGCCCCGGGGCGCGCGCGCTCCGCGCGGCGGAAATCCATTTACGCCATGCCGGGGCGTTAGTATATTAGCATCGAGAAGGGCGACGTCTCCGTTTCCGTCGCACACCCGCCCCGCGCGGCGCGGGGCGGCCTCGGCTGCGGCGATCGCGGGGGGGCGTCGAACCGAAGGGAGGCGATACGCATGAGACCGAGGTCGATTCAGGCGGCCGCCGGCATCTTCTGCTGTACGGCAGCCGCAACGGTTC
Source organism: uncultured bacterium (assembly GCA_937858775.1). Classification (GTDB taxonomy): domain Bacteria; phylum Auribacterota; class Tritonobacteria; order UBA1439; family UBA1439; genus UBA1439. Next base: position 1,461 of record CALLYX010000213.1, read on the forward strand.
TTCCGCTGTTCGCGGGATCCGCGTGGGCCACGATCCCGACCCCCACCCTTTGCCCGACGATTACGCCCGTTCCTACGCCCACGAACATGCCGGCAGACATCATTAACAGCAGCGCCGCGGTCAAGCACGACCAGCCTTTCGTTTCCCAGTTCCGGCTCAACGAATCGATCGAGCGGCCGTTCACGGCGTACGCGGTGGTCGTCATGCCCGACAAAACAATGCTGAACGCGCGGCCGATCGACCCCTCTATCAGGCCGGTCGCCTCGAACATCCAGGTCCTCAACGCGCCGTTCACTTACGACCTGCTTTCGTTGAATGTCCCTGAGAGGGCGCCGCTCGGCCACTACGAGGTACTCGCGGGCTTCTTCCCCCCGGGGAAACCGATCACGGGGCCCGATGACGCGTTCCTGCTCGCCCGGGGGCCGTTCAGCGTCGTCGATGTCGTGCCGTCGCCGACGCCCACCCCCCTCCCCGATCTCAGCGGACCGTGGAAAGGCAACTACCTTATCACGGCGCCGACGCCGTGCTCGGGCGCCAGCGGGACATGGGTCGCGTGCATCCGAATGGATCCCGACGGGAAACTCTCCGGGACCTTCGGCACCAGCGGGACGTCCCCCGTGAACGGCGACTTGTCAGGCACGTACGACGACGGCACCGCGAAGTGGACGGTCGAGGGGGAGAGCGGCATCAGCTTCACCGGCGTCATCGAAATGAACGGAAGGACGATAAGCGGGACGTTCAAAGACGGGCCTGAATGCGGCAGTGCGCGCGTATCCGGCACGTTCGAAGGGATCATACTATAGCGGGC
>CALLYX010000214.1 GCA_937858775.1 uncultured bacterium
TTGCTGCTGGCGGCGTATGCGGCCGTCTCGTGGACGGGGGCGATCCAGCCCTCGGAGCTTCGCGTCCCGGCGCCGGACGGGAGCGAGGTCGCGGTGCGCGGCTCCGCGATTTCTCGGGGGGCGGACGGGAATATCACGACGGCCGGGAGGTCGGAGATCGTCCACGGCCCCCTTAGGATCTCCTGCGCCGGGACAGCGGTCATCAGCACCTCCGGCGGCTACTTCACCTCCCTCGACGCGGTGGGCGAGGTGCTGGCCGCGGCGGGGAAGAAGACGATGAAGGCGGAGCGGCTCGAATACGAGGAGACGAGGCATCTCGTCACGTTGAGCGGGCGGCCGGAGGTCGACGAGGATGGCGCGATCTACCGGGCCGAACGGAGAATCCTCGTATATCTCGAGACCGGCGTCATCAAGTGCGAGCCGCGGACGTTGATGGCTGTCGAAAAAAGCTACCGCAGGGACAGGCCGAAGCCGCCGAGGAGAAAAATCCTTGGGATCTTCTGACGGAAAGGATGGCCTTCTCGCCCGGATCGTCGAGGCGAAGCGCCTCGCGGTCGCGCGCCGATCGAAGGAGGTCCCGGCCGGGGCGCTTGCGGAGGCGGCGGCGGGGCGGAGGCCGCTCGATCTCCACGCGGCCCTGGCGGCGCGGCCTTTCGCCGTCATCGCCGAGACGAAGATGGCGTCGCCGTCGGCCGGGGTGATCCGCGCCGTGTACGACCCGGCGGCAATCGCAGCCGCCTACGAACGCGCGGGGGCGGCGGCGGTCTCCGTGCTCACCGAAGAGACGCGCTTCATGGGCTCGCTCGGCCACCTCGATCTCGTGGAGCGCACCGTCTCCATCCCAGTGCTGAGGAAGGATTTCGTCGTGGACGCCTACCAGGTGTACGAGTCCGCCGCCGCCGGCGCCGACGCCCTCCTCATCATCGCGCGCCTTCTGCCGCCGCGGACGGTCGCGGACCTGGTCGAGCTGTGCTATGCCCTCGGGATTTCACCCGTCGTGGAGATCCACGGGGAAGGCGAAGTGGCGGCGGCCGTGGAATCCGGGGCGCGCATAATCGGGATCAACAACCGCGACCTGG
>CALLYX010000215.1 GCA_937858775.1 uncultured bacterium
CTCTTCATCTACTGGCGGGCATTACGGATCTCCCAGGGCGTTGCCGCTGATGATCGATGCCGTCGGGATCGCATTCCGCACCGTCCGGGACGGGCACCGGGGGATAATCGTCTGTCAGAACTGATGATTTGGCGACTTCACAGGTCCTGACCAGCAAAGATAATCTTGCATCAGGGTTACGAATATAGTAACCTGTCCGCATAAATAATATGCAGGCGCTCACAGAGAAGCTCTACTTGATTGCTCCACCTGGCGGTCTGTTCGACGAATCGGTCGTCAGGAATCTATTCCCTTCCACCAGCGCAGGCGGCAGGAAACTACTCGTCCACCGGGCCTCTGCAAAAGGAGAGATTCTGCGGCTGAAACCCGGCCTCTACTGTCTCGCCCCTGACTACCGTAAATCGACTCTGCATCCGTTCGTCGTCGCCGCCGCCTTGCATTCGCCTTCGCACGTCAGCATGGAGTCCGCGCTCGCATATCACGGTCTTATCCCGGAAGCGGTATATCAGGTCTCCAGCGTCACCATAGGGCGGACCCGGCGTTTCAAAACCCCCTTGGGGGTGTTCACATTCTCCCGCGTCCCGACCATTGACCCGATGGCCGGAGTGAGGGCTGAGAAGGTCGACGCCAGCGGGTGGGCCTTCGTGGCATCACCTATCCGAGCGATTGCCGATCTCGTGTATCTCCGAAAGGAAATCCGATGGGAGAGTGACGGGTTGAGATTTCTGACCGATTCATTGCGCATCGATGAAGACGAAATGCGCCGGATGCATCGAGCGGATCTTGACGAAGTGCATCGCGGTTTCAAGAACCTCCGGACCAAATCGTATCTGGAAGGTCTTCGCAAGGAGCTTTCGAGATGATCAACAAGGTGCTCCAGAACAGGCTCAAGGACTACTCCCCTGCGAATGCCCTGGAACAGGAGAACGTCCTGCAGGAACTTATGCAGCACTATGTGCTCGCAAGCCTCTCGAGGGCCCGTCTCTTCTCCCGTGCGGTGTTTCACGGAGGCACCTGTCTGAGAATCCTCTACGGCACGAATCGTTTCTCCCGGGATCTTGATTTCGTTACGCGGGAGCCGGATCCGGCATTTACACTCAGGCCGTACCTGGCCAAGGTCCAGGAGGATTGCGCGGCGGCGGGCATCCGCTTCGAGTGTCAGGACAGGGCCGCCATCGAGAAGACGGTCCGGAAGGCCTTTCTGAAGACCGACTCGATCGGGCAGATCGTCGACATCGAACTGCCCTACGCACGGAATGCCTCAAGAACGATCCGAATCAAGCTCGAGGTGGACATAAATCCCCCCGCCGGCGCGACATTCGAGACGAGGTTCATCACGTTCCCCGTGACCGCGGCCATCACCTCGATGACTCTCGAATCCGGTTTCGGCTCCAAATCCCACGCGTTGCTGTGCAGGGAGTACACCAAGGGCAGGGACTGGTACGATTTCCTCTGGTATGCGTCCAGGAACGTGCTTCCGAACCTGGAGTTGCTCGCGAATGCCCTGGACCAGCAGGGGCCGTGGGCCGGTACGAGGCCCGAGGTTAGCGTCGACTGGTACCTCGCTCGGATGGAGAAGCGCATCGGCGAGATCGACTGGAAGGCCGCGAGGGAGGACGTCGCGAGATTCATCATGTCTGTGGAGCAGGAAGGCATCGCGCTGTGGTCAAGGGAGCTGTTCTTCCAGACGCTTGAACGACTCGCGAAAAGACTCCGTGGTACAGGCGCTCATCGACCTGAAAATTGAGAATAGGGCGGTGATCAGGCGGAAGGCAAAGGGGGAGGCCCGACGGCCTCCCCCTGAAAATGGCCGGCTGGGACGATCCCGGTCTTGCGGCCTGGACGACCTTCGGACCGCCGTATCTTTCCGAAGACGAAGAGAGAGCCCTTGCGGGCTCTCCCTTCACTTACTGGCGGGAACGACGGATCTCCCAGGGCGTTGCCGCTGATGATCGATGCCGTCGGGATCGCATTCCGCACCGTCCGGGACGGGCACCGGGGGATATGCGTGGTAGGGGGGCGCGACGTGTGCCGTTTACGTGGGGAGGGCCGAGTGGGCGAACGCTTCGCCCCCGGCGGCTGCCGGGAGCGGGGCGCATGAATACGTGGCGACCAGGTGCCGAGATGCGCTTCCCGTGCCGCGGGGAAACCCGTTATTTGACTCTCAGCACTTCCCTGTCCACCGTGCCGAAGTAGAAGAGGTTGGAGGCGGAGATGGTCCGCGTCATATCCACCGCGCCGCCCTCAAGGGCGTAGGCGCCCGTCGGTATGCCGGAGAAGTTCGCCGAGAGCGCGGGGTATCCCATGATGGGCTCTGTCGTCATGATGGTCCCCGCCGCGAAGCCGAGGTACGGCACGGGCGAGGCCGTGAACCCGACGCCCCGCTGGTAGTAGAGCGTCGAGCCGTCCGCCATCAGCACGCGCACGAATGGGTAGCACGGGACCGTGAGCGGCCAGACGTCCGCGGTCACGGAGATCGAGCCCGTCGTCCCGTACTCCGCCTTGTCCGCCGTGAGATCTATCGGCGGCGTCGGGGTGGGGGTCGGCGTCAGGGTCGCCGCGGGCGTCGAGGTCGGAGATGGCGTCGGGGTGGGCACGGATCCTTGCTTGAGACAGTATAGGCGATTATCCGAAGACCCGATGTACAGATCCCCGTCACTTCCCAGGGCCGGGGATGAGGACCAGATAGCGCGGCCGGTGATGAAACTCCAGGCAAGCGCACCCTCGGCATCGAAGGAGTAGACGCGGTTGTCCCTGGAGCCAACGTACACGTGCCCGTCGCTCCCCACGGCCGGCGAGGAGTGCACCACGCCTGCCGTCGCGTAGCTCCATCCAAGCGCACCGCCCGGGGTGATGGCATAGAGGCGGTTGTCGTAGGAACCGATATACACGGTCCCGTCGCTTCCCAGCGCTGGAGAGGACTGAACGAAGTTGCCGGTCGTAAAGCTCCATATCAGCGATCCTGTCGAGGTCAGCGCGTAGACCTGTTGATCGAAGGATCCAATGTACACCCGCCCGTCGCTCCCGATCGCCGGGGAGGAACAGGTGATCCAGTTGGTCGTGGGAAAGGTCCAAGACAGCGCGCCCGCCGAAGTGATCGCATAGACACGATAGTCCTTCGACCCGAAATACACGGTCCCGTCGCTCCCCAACGCAGGCGATGATTGTACTTCACCGCCGGTCGGATAGTCCCAGGAATACTCGCCTGAGGATTTGAAGGCGTAGAGATGTCCATCATGAGACCCGATGTACACGCCTCCGTCCGTCCCGATGGCGGGGGAGGAGAAGATCCGACCGCCCGTCAGATAACTCCAGGAGAGCTTGCCGGCGGACGTGCACGCATAGACGCGATTATCATTGGCCGCAAAATAGACGACCCCGTTGCTCCCCAGTGCCGGGGATGGATAATCAATGGTATTTCCAGTGGCATAGCTCCAGACAAACGAACCCGCAGAGGTGAAGACGTAGAGACACTTGCTTTCGTAAGGACTGACATATACGCGTCCATCGCTCCCGATCGCCGGGGAGGACGAAACCTGCCCGTTGGTCAGATAGCTCCACGAAAGATGTGGACCTGACGGACCGGGATAATCGCTCCGTCCAGAATGGCGGATGTCGCGCCGGAACATCGGCCAGGGGGAATCCGCGGGCTGGGCGTTGAGAGGGAGCACGAAGGCGAGCAGTGCGATGACGGCAACCGCGGTTTTCATGGGGCCTCCTTGGAGGCGGGCGGGTGCCGTGCGCCCGCATCAGCACGATAGCACATTGGAGTATGCCGTCAACGGAATATTATGCTGGAGTTTCCCCAGTTTTCGGATAAGAGGTGAAACGCACACATAAACCTGAAAAACTGGGGATACAATATCCCCAGTTTTGAGAATCGCAGGACAAGGAATGAGCGCTCTAATCGGCCCCATTACAATGGATTACGTTCCACCTGGCCTGCTTCTCGAGGGCTGCCACAAAGCAGTGTTGTTCCGATTTCTTGTAACCGCAAGCGCTCTTATTCAGAAATGGCGGATTCCACTTCTTGAAAGTGCGAACCCGCGTCTTACCAATATGCTATGACTTTCCATGGCTAAATAATGGGGAATGTCCCGAATATTATGGGGTTCATCTCCCCGAAAAAGCCGGCGATTAACAGCCGCTAAAAATGGAATGGACATCATTGATCTCCTTCCATAGCGAGGAGATGGGCGAATAGCCGCCTGCAGAAAGAAGGTCTCCGATCTCCGTCGCGAGCACAGCGCCGTTTATTCATTCGAGCGAACGAATATTGCCGGTCAGCTCATCAGCCCTGATGGAGTTGTTGCGCGGATCAATGCCGCGCCCGCCGCGGCGCACGGATCTTACACTACGATGGCTTCGCGGAGGCGGGTTGTAGTGTACGCCGGAGGGCGGCGATCTCCTCGTCGTACAGCGGCAACGACTCCCCGGCCCTCTCCAGCACCCGGAGGATCGCCCTCCTCCATCCGGCCGGAAGGGAGATGAAGAGGGTCCGGAGCTCGCCTCCGTCCGCAACGGCCGCGGTGCAGATCGCCTGCTCCAGGTCCTTCAGGGATTTCTCGATCTTCCGCCTCCTCGAGGCGATGAGCAGCTTGTGCAGGCAGAAATTCGCCGGATGCGGGACCCGGATGTCGACGCCCTGATCGCGCACGGTGATCGGATCGTCCAGGAGCATGGACACGAACCGCAGGGGTATGGCGCTGATCCCGAGCTTGTCTATCCGGATCGCGCGATCGGTGCCGCGTCCCTTCTCCGGCGTGATGAACTCGATCTTCACCTCCTCGTTCCACAGGAACAGGGAGCCGTCGCTGTTGAAATCGCGGTTGAACCCTAGGGCCTGCAGCCGGTCGACGAACAGGGCGTGCTTCCTCCCGCCGTACGGATTGGGGATCAGGAAGTCGATGTCCTGCGTCTTCAGGGGGATGCCCCGCGCGCCGAGCTTCCTCTGGTAGCACCAGAAGCACCAGCTGCCGATGAGGGCGACACCCTCGTCGAAGAGGCCATCGTCCGCGAACAGCTTCAGGATCCTGGAGATGGTCCGTATCATGACTTGCCGCCGACCCGCTGAAGCAGCCTCAGTGCCTCGTTCACTTCCCTTAGTTGCCTCTTCAGCTTTACGCGCGCCCGCACATCCTTCATAAGGGCTTCCGGCCGCTTGCTGCCGAGATACTTGTGGACCACCTTGCCGCCGACCCGCTGCTGCAGGTAGTAGTATTTCCTCCCCGATATGATTCGCTCCTTCACACTGCCCTTGGGCAGATTGACGAGCCTGCGCTCGATCCTCCGCTTGATGTCGAGGTAGTACTGCCTGCTTTCCCGCAACACGCCCTTGAGGACGATCATACGCGACTCCTTTACACTACATAATAGCACAAATACAGAAATGTAGTGTAATGCAGGATTTCGGAATCACGTCGAGGATATGGCATAAGGAGGAGGCCTTATCGGTAATAGGACCTCCCCCTGGAAATCGACGGCGGGGACGACGGATCTCCCAGGGCGTTGCCGCTGATGATCGATGCCGTCGGGATCGCCTTCCGGGCCGTCCGGGACGAGCGCCGGGGGATATGCGTGGTAGGGGGGTGCGACGTGTGCCGTTTATGTGGGGAGGGCCGAGTGGGCGAACGCTTCGCCCCCGGCGGCTGCCGGAAGCGGGGCGCATGAATACGTGGCGACCAGGTGCCGAGATGCGCTTCCCGTGCCGCTTTCGCGGCGCGGGATGCATCCCGCGCCGCGGGGAAACCCATTATTTGACCGTCAGCACCTCCCTGTCCAC
>CALLYX010000216.1 GCA_937858775.1 uncultured bacterium
TGCGCGGAACTTCTCAAGGGTGAACTCCCCGTCCCTGTCGAACGGCACCTCCCTGAGGAGGAAGTAGCGGAGGGCGTCGGCCCCGTACTCGTCGGCGAGCCCCACGGGGTCGACCGCCCCCCCGCGGGTCTTGCTCATCTTTTCCCCGCCCATGTGCACGAAGCCGTGGCCCCAGACCGTCCGCGGGAGGGGCAATCCCGCGGAGAGGAGCATTGCCGGCCAGATGATGCAGTGGAACCGCGTGATATCCTTCCCGACGATGTGAATATCGGCCGGCCAGTGCCGGGAAAACCGCCCGGGGTCTCCGGGGAAACCCGCCCCGGAGAGGTAGTTTACCAGGGCGTCAAACCAGACATAGATCGCCTGCGCCTCGTCGAAGGGGCAACGTATCCCCCACTCGACGCCCGCGCGGGAGACGCTGATGTCGTCGAGGCCGGAGGAGAGGAAGCCCAGGATCTCGTTCCGGCGTATCTCCGGCGATATGAATGCCGGGTGCTCCCCGATATGCCGCCGGAGCGCGTCCTGATAACGGGAGAGCCTGAAGAAGTAATTCTCCTCCTCGATCCACTCCGGCCTCCTGCCGTGGGAGGGGCAGAGTCCGTCCGCGAGATCCGCCTCCTTGAGGAACGCCTCGCAGGAGAGGCAGTACCATCCGCGGTATTTCGCCTTGTAGATATCCCCCTTGAGGCGGATGCGCTCGAAGATCTCCCGGACCGCCGCCGTGTGCTCCTTCTCCGTGGTCCTGATGAAGCGGTCGAAGGATATCCCGAGGCGGCGCCAGACCCCGATGAAGCGGCCGCTCATCTCGTCGCAATACGCCGGCGGGGGGAGGCCGCGCTCGCGGGCCGCCTTCTCCACGTTCGCGCTGTGTTCGTCGACGCCCATGAGGAAGAACGTCTCCGTCCCCTTCAGGCGCATGTAGCGCGCCAGGGCGTCCGCCCCGATCTTCTCGTAGGCGGTCCCCAGGTGGGGGAGGGCGTTGACGTAGTCGATCGCCGTGGTGAGAAAGAACGCCTCCTTCATGTCTTCGGTCTTTTCCCCTTCGGCCGGCTGACGTCCTTCGCCTCCACCTGCGCGACCCGGCCGTTCTCGAACTCCACCCCCACCGACTGGCTGAGAAGGTTCACGTCCCTGACGCGCCCTTCGCCGAGCGGCGTGGAGACGATCGTCCCCTCCCTGGGCATCCCGCGCTGGAGCTCCTTGTACGTATCGAATTCGTAACGGAGGCAGCAGAGGAGTCTGCCGCAAAGCCCCGAGATCTTGCTGGGGTTGAGGGGGAGCCGCTGCTCCTTGGCCATCCGGATGTTGACCGCCTCGAAATCCTTCAGGAACGTGGCGCAGCACAGCTGCCGGCCGCAGCAGCCGATCCCCCCGAGCATCCGGGCCTCGTCCCTCACGCCGATCTGCCGCAGCTCGATGCGGGCCTTGAAGTGGGAGGCGAGGTCGCGCACGAGCTCGCGGAAGTCGACGCGCCCGTCGGCCGTGAAGTAGAAGATGATCTTCGAACGGTCGAACGAAAACTCGGCGTCGATCAGCTTCATCGGGAGTTTCCGTTCGGCGATCTTGGCGTCGCATATCTCCATCGCCGCGCGCCCCTCCCGGCGGTTGGCCGCGATCCGCTCTTCGTCGGCGGGGGTCAGGCCGCGGACGACCTTCCGGGGCGGCTGCTCGATCTCGACCTCCAGAATCTTCTCCGGCTCGGTCATGACTAGCCCGTAATCCTCCCCCCGCTCGGCCTCCACGATCACGTACTCGCCGACCGGATACGCCGCGGCGCCGCAGTTGAAATATTGTATCCGCCCCGATTCCCTGAGCCGCACCCCTACGACCCTGAACATATATTCCCCCTTCGCCGGGCGGCCGCGTCCGCGGGGGGCCGCGAAACGCCGGCGCGGCCTATCCCTCCGGCGCGGTCAATTGTACCAGCAGGTTCTCCATCACGATGTGAAAATCGGCGTTCATCGAGAGCGCCTTGAGGGCGTCCTCGACGTGCCGAACGCACTTCTCCATCCTGGCCCCGCTCATGCCGCGCGCCGCCCGCTCGATCTCCGCGGCGGCCCCGGCGCCCATGATCAGGCGCTCCTCCCGCGTGAGCTTCCAGACCAGCAGGTCCCTGTGCCACGCGAGGACCTGCCGCAGCATCTCCATCTGCCGCCGCCGCCTCTCGCCCTCCACGAAGGCGGAGGCCTCCCGCTCGCGCCCCTGCCC
>CALLYX010000217.1 GCA_937858775.1 uncultured bacterium
ACCAGGTCGAACGCCCCCAGCCTCCGGATCCCCGCCGAGAGTATGTAGGAGGTGGCCAGGGTGTCGGAGCCCTTGAACGCGGCGTCGCACAGGTGCACCGCGTCGTCGACGCCGAGGGAGATCGCCTCGCGGAGGGCGGACTCCGCCTGCGGCGGCCCCATCGTGATCACGGTGACGGACCCGCCGTGCCTCTCCTTGAGGCGCAGCCCCTCCTCGATGGCGTACATGTCGAAGGGGTTGACGATGCTGGGCACCCCTTCCCGGATGAGCGTGCGGGTCTCGGGGTCCATCCTCACCGACGTGGTGTCGGGGACCTGCTTGATGCAGACGATTACTCTCATTTCAAATGCCGAACCGACGACCCCAAAGAACAACAGCCGGATCCGCGGGGCGCCGTCCCATTTCGGGGCTCCGGATCCGGGGCCTAATCCTTTTTGCCGGCCAGTTCCTTGATCATCTGAGAGGCGATGATCACGCGCTGGATCTGGTTGGTCCCCTCGTAGATCTGCGTGATCTTGGCGTCGCGCATCATCTTCTCGACCGGGTACTCCTTCATGTAGCCGTAGCCGCCGAGGATCTGCACCGCGTCCACGGTGACCCGCATCGCCGTGTCGGAGGCGAAGAGCTTCGCCATCGCCGACTCCTTCGATATCCTCTTTTCGCCGGCGTCTATGTTGCGCGCGACCGCGTAGACCAGGGCGCGGGCCGCCTCGATCTGGGTCGCCATGTCCGCGAGCATGAACTGGATTCCCTGGAAGGAGGCGATCGGCTTGCCGAACTGCTCGCGCTGGCGGGCGTACGCCGCGGCCTCGTCCAGGGCCCCTTGGGCGATCCCGACCGCCTGCGCGGCGACGCCGGGGCGCGAGGCGTCGAACGTCTTCATCGCCACGATGAACCCCTGCCCCTCCTTGCCCAGCAGGTTCTCCGCCGGGACGCGGCAATCCTGGAAGATGAGCTCGCGCGTCGCGGACGCCCGTATCCCGAGCTTGTTCTCCTTCTTGCCGAACTCGAAACCTGGGGTGCCCTTCTCCACGATGAACGCGCTCGCCCCCCTGGACCCGCGCGACTTGTCGGTCATAGCCACGACGGTGTAGACTTCCGCCTCCCCGCCGTTCGTGATCCATTGCTTGGTCCCGTTGAGCACGTACGCGCCGCCGTCCTTCCGCGCGGTCATCTGGATCGCGCCGGCGTCGCTGCCCGCCCCCGGCTCGGTGAGGGCGAAGGCGACAAGGCGTTTCCCGGCGGCGATATCGGGGAGGAATTTCCTCTTCTGTTCCTCGCTTCCGAAGAGAAGGATGGGAAAGGCGCCAAGCGCCGTGGCGGCGAGGCAGAGCGAGATGCCGCCGCACGCCCTGCTCAGTTCCTCGACTGCGACACAGAGGTCGAGGACCCCGCCCCCGGTCCCGCCGTACGCGTCGGGGATATACACCCCGAAGAGGTTCGAATCGGCGAGGATCTTGACGATATCCCAGGGGAATGACTGTGCCTCGTCGAGGTCCGCCCGCACGGGGAGGATCTTCTCCCGCGCGACCTTCGCGGCGATCTCCCTGATGAACTGCTGCTCTTCGCTCAGAAAATAGTTCATGGCTCCATCCTTTGTCTGCGCCTGGGGCCGCCGCTACGCCCCGCGAAAACGGCCCCGTCGCCCGGACTGGGGGCGGAAGCGCCTCGCCGCGGCCGAACGGTGGGGATCTCCGCGCGTCCCGTGCGGGCCGGCGCCGCCGCGGGGGCCGCCGCTACGCCTCGAACTTCCGCACCGCGAGCGTCGCGTTGTGCCCGCCGAACCCGAACGAGTTCGAGATCGCGACCCTGACCTTCTGTTCCCGCGCGGTGTTCGGAACGTAATCCAGGTCGCACTCCGGGTCTGGATGCTCGTAGTTGATGGTGGGGGGGATGACGCCGTGGGTGATGGTGAAGACGGTGCTGATCAGCTCTACGCCCCCCGCGGCGCCGAGCAGGTGCCCGAACATCGACTTGTTCGAGCTTATCGGCAGCGCGCGCGCGAGATCGCCGAAGACGGCCTTGACCGCCAGTGTCTCGCACTTGTCGTTGAACTGAGTGGAGGTCCCGTGCGCGTTGATGTAGTCGACGTCGGCGGGGCTCAGCCGGGCGTTCCGCAGGGCCATCCCGATGCAGGCGGCGGCGCCCTCCCCGCCCGGGGCGGGGGCGGTCATGTGGTAGGCGTCGGCGCTGGCCCCGTATCCGATCAGCTCCGCGTAGATCCGGGCGCCCCGCCTGCGCGCGTGCCCCAGCTCCTCGAGCAGGACGACCCCGGCCCCCTCGGCCATGACGAAGCCGTCCCGGTCCCGCTCGAACGGGCGGCTCGCTCCCGCCGGGTCGTCGTTGCGGGTGGAGAGCGCCTTGAGGGCGCAGAAGCCCGCGAAACCCAGCGGGGTCACGGCGGCCTCACTGCCCCCTGCGAGCATCAGGTCGGCGTTGCCGGCCGTGATTGTGAGATAGGCGTCGCCGATGGCGTGCGAGGCTGAAGCGCAGGCGGAGACGATGCAGCAGTTCGGCCCCTTCAGTTTGAGCTGGATCGCTATCATCCCGGAGGCCATGTCGACGATGAGCATGGGGATGAAGAAGGGGGATATGCGCTGCGGACCCTTGGTCACCATGAGGGTGTGCTGGTCCTCGATCGTCTTGATCCCGCCGATCCCGGAGCCGACGATAACCCCGATCCGCGAGGCGTCCTGCCGCTGGAGATCGATCCCGGAGTCCTCCACCGCCATCTTCGCCGCGGCGACGGCGAACTGCACGAAGCGGTCCATCCGCCTCGCTTCCTTGGGGCCCACGTACTTCGACGGATCGAACCCCTTCACCTCGCCGCCAAACCGCGTCGGGAAAACCCTCGCATCGAACGACGTGACGGGCGCTATGCCGCTCCGGCCGTTGCAGAGCGCGTCCCACATATCCCGCGCGTTGTTGCCGTTCGGGGCCAGAGCGCCCACGCCGGTGACGACTACCCGCCTCACGCTGTCCTATCCCTTTTTCCCGGGGCCCGACCCCTCATTCCCGCTTCTGGCAGTGCTCCTCGATGTACTTGATCGCCTCGCCGACGGTCTTCAGGTTCTCGGCGTCCTCGTCGGGGATCTCCGCGTCGAACTCCTCCTCGAGGGCCATCACAAGCTCCACCGTGTCCAGCGAGTCGGCCCCGAGATCGTCGATGAACGACGCGTCCGGCGTCACCTCATCGGGGTTGACGCCGAGCTGCTCCACCACGATATCCTTGACCCTCTGCGCTATATCCGACATATCACGCCCTCCTCTGTCCTTTCGATGAAAGCGGCACCGGGCACGGCGGTTACATAACCAGGCCGCCGTCGACCACGATGGTCTGGCCGGTGACGTACTCAGACAACCCGGAGGCGAGGAACAGCGCTACGTTCGCCACCTCCGCAGGGGTGCCGTATCTCCCCAGCGGGATGCCGGCGAGCATCTTCTGCCGCACATCGTCCGGGAGCGCCCCTGTCATGCGGGTCTCTATGAAACCGGGGGCGATCGCGTTTGCCGTGATCCCCCTCGACGCAAGCTCCTTCGCCGCCGATTTCGTAAAGCCTATGATCCCCGCCTTGGAGGCCGCATAGTTGGCCTGCCCGGCGTTGCCGACCAGGCCGATGACCGAGGCTATATTGATGATCCTGCCCGCGCGCTGCTTCAGCATCGGCTTGGCGGCGGCCCGGGTCATGTTGAAGGCGCCCTTCAGGTTCACGGCGATGACGGTATCCCAATCCGCCTCGCTCATCCTCAGAAGAAAACCGTCCCTCGTGACGCCGGCATTGTTGACGAGTATATCAATCCGCCCCATGGAGTCAATAATTTTGTTCACCGCCCCCCGTGTCTCCTCGGCGCTGGAAACATCGGCGGCGAGGGCAAGGGCGCGCCGGCCGAGCCCCTCCACCTCGACGCGGGTCTTTTCGAGCGCCTCGGCGTCCCGGTCGATCAGCGCCACGTCCGCCCCCTCCCTCGCGAAGAGGAGCGCGATCTCCCTGCCGATCCCCTGCGCCCCGCCGGTCACCACCGCTATCTTCCGGGCGAGCATCATGCGGCACCTCCATGCGA
>CALLYX010000218.1 GCA_937858775.1 uncultured bacterium
CCGAGTCCCGTCGGAAGGGATCATCACGGACCTCCGGACCGGCGATAGCATACCATGAGACGGGGGGCCGGCGCAGCGGCGCGCGAGCGCGGATTCGCCTCCGCGCCGCGCCCCCCCCCGTACGCCGCGCCCGGGGGCGGGCCGGCGGGAAGGATTTTCCCTGTGCCCGCGCCGCGCCTTCTGCTACACTTGGCCGTTCTTCGAGAGGAGGCAGCACGATGACCATGCCACTTGTCCGCGAACACCTCCAGCACGCATGCTGCGCCATGGCGGCGCTCGCCCTCGTCCTCTTGCTTCTCCGTAGGAGGGCCCGCTCCTCCGAGTGGCGCATCCTCCTTCTGGAGATTCCGATCTTCCTGGCGACGCTCGTCGCCGGGGTCGAGGCGTTCGAATTTTTCCGCGCCCCGGCTGATCTCCTGGTCGCCGTGCTCCTCGTGGAGATCGGCATCCTCATCCGCGTCTTCGACGCCCGCCGCGGCTACCGAAGCGCGTCCGGGACCCTGCGCACCATCGGCGGCCTTTACATCCTCGCCGGGCTGGCTTGCGGGTTGTCCCAGCGCACGGGCTTCTCGGCGTACTGGTGGCTCATCCCCCTGGGGCTTTTCTCCTGCGGCTACTTTTTCCTCCGCGCGCGCCGGGGCGCGGCGAACCTGTGCAAGGGGCTCGGGGTGCTGGTCACGGTGGGATTCATCGCCTCCATGCTCTACGACCTCCAGCGGGGCGGCGCCTCGGCGCGGTGGGGGCCGGGGCCGTTCGGCGGCGGGCTGCTTCCCGAGGTCGTTCGGCCGTCGTTCGTCATGCAGCTGGACGCGATGAACGAGAAGATCGCCTCCCTTCAGGCGGACCGGAAACGCCTCGCGGAGGATCTCCGACGCTCGCAGGCAGAGCGGCGCGAGCTCGAGGCGAAGGTCGGGAGCGAGTCTTCCTCGCGCACGGAGTTGGAGCGGAAGGCGGCGGCGCTCGAGAAGGCCGCCGCCGCCGCCGACGATACGATCCGGAGGCTCAAGGCGGAGAACGAGGAGGCGAGGGCACGGCTGAACGGGGAGACCGAGGCGAGGATCGCCGCCGAGCGGAAACTGGACGACCTGGACAAGCTGAAGACGGCCGCGAAGGAGGGGGTGGCCGCCACCACCAAGCAGTTGACGGACGCGGCGGAAAATTTGAAAAAGGCGGTCGCCGAGAGGGACGCCGTGAAGGCCGAACTCGACGCCCTGAAGGCCGCCAGGCCCGCGGCGGGGGTCCCCGCCCCCGGGGCGGAGGCCCAGGCGCTCGCCCGGCAGGTGGGGGAGAAGGAGGAGCAGCGGGTGAAACTTGCGGCGGAGGTCGAACGCCTCCAGGAGACGCTCGAAAAGGTGAGGGAGGCGATAGCCGCGGCGCCCGTCCCCACGGAGAGGCCGGGGAATTGACATGGGCGCGGAACGGATAGGCGTCATCGGCGGCAGCGGGCTCTACGAGATGGAGGGCCTCGTTGATACGAGGGGCGAACTGGTGGACACCCCGTTCGGCGCGCCTTCGGACCGGTATATCATAGGGCGGCTCCACGGGCGGGAGGTCGTTTTTCTGCCGAGGCACGGCGTCGGCCACCGCCTCATGCCGAGTGAGATCAACTACCGCGCCAACATCTTCGGGATGAAGAAACTGGGCGTCTCATGGATCATATCCGTGAGCGCGGTGGGAAGCCTCCAGGAAAAGTACCGCCCGCTCGACATCGTCATAGTGGACCAGTTCTTCGACCGGACGAGCAAGAGGCCGTCCACCTTCTTCGGCGGCGGGCTGGTGGCGCATATCGCCTTCGCCGAACCGGTCTGCCGCTCCCTCGCCGGGCTGCTGTACGACGCGGGCAGGGAGATCGGCGCGTCGATCCACCTCGGCGGAACCTACGTCAACATGGAAGGCCCGGCGTTCTCCACCAAGGCCGAGTCGGCGGCGTACCGGGGGATGGGGCTTGACCTGATAGGGATGACGAACCTCGTCGAGGCGAAACTCGCGCGCGAGGCGGAGATCTGCTACGCCACGATGGCGATGGTCACCGACTACGACTGCTGGCACCCGGACCACGAGGCGGTGACGGTGGAGACGGTGGTGAAGAACCTGATGAAGAACGCCGACACCGCGAAGAAGCTCATCCGGAAGGCGGTCGAGAAGATCCCGCGCGCGCAGGAGTGCGCCTGCGGCCGGGCGCTCCGCGACGCCATCATAACGCAGCGCGACTCCGTCCCCCACGAGTTGATTCTTCGCCTGGGCCCCATCGTCGGCAAGTATTTCGCACCCAAACGGTAGGATCAGTTTGCCGCGGCGGCCCCGGTC
>CALLYX010000219.1 GCA_937858775.1 uncultured bacterium
GTCCTGGTTGTCGGCTTGGGACTGATGATCACTTTTGGCGCCTTTCTGTGGCGGAGACTCCGCGAGAAGGGCACGCCCTGGCCAATCATTCGCACGGGAATATCAGCGTTCCTATTTGTGATGGTCGTAACCGTGGTCAAGATCATCGACCTCACCAATGGCCTGAATCTGATTCTGCGGCCGTTTGGAATTCGGTAACGCGCTTCGCCACCGATAGGGGCCACCAGCGATTCTGGCAGGCCCCAAAAGGAGGCCCGGACGGGCCGGAGACCAGTCTCCTTTCAGGGCGTCCCGCATGAGAGCGCGTGGAGCATTACAATCTCTTTGATGTGGACTGACTATCTTGCCCCGGCCTCCCTGGACGAGGCCTTGGAAGCGCTGGCTGCGCGCGCGCCCAACGCGCGCCTGATCGACGTGCGCACCAAGGCCGAGCTGGACTACTGCGCCGACATCATCCGCAAGACCGCGGACGAGGTGATCAAGGCCAAGAAGGCCAAGGTCAAGTACCTCGTCGGCACGATGATCGAGCTGCCGCGCGCCGCCCTCACCGCCGCGGTCGCATGCGCCGATCACGTCCAGCGCCTTGAACGCCGCGACGACCGCCGCGGCGGCCGGCACGAGGACCCGGCGGGGCACCGCGCCGAAATAGCCCATGGAGTATCCCCAGGAGAGCTCCCTGATCTCGGGCCCGTAGAGATAGCCGAGTTTCCTGGCCGCGAGGCGGATGGCGCGGCGAGGGTGTTCCGCGATGAACCGCATCCCCTCCCGGTAGCCGGCGGCGGACCCGCCGGGGCAGATGACGACCTCCGGCGGGGCGCCCTTTTCCCGTTCGATCCGCCACTCCCTCAAGGTCGTCTCCGCGAGCTTCCGGATGACGGCCGGCTCCTGCCTGCCGTCGGCGTCGGGGTTGTGGCCGAAGAGGAAGTTGTAGCCGCCGTACGTGTCGATGGGCACGAAGCAGCCGTAGTGGAGGCGGTTGCGCGCCGTCCACGGCGCGATGACGCAAAAAGCGGCGGCGAGAAGGGCCGCCCCGCCGCGTTTCCCGCCGCCCATCCACACGGCGAGCGCCGCGAGCGGAAGAAAGGCGGCGAGGAGCGAGCGCGTGAGGCAGGCGAGGCCGAGGAGGGCGCCCGCGCCGGCGCACGCCGCGGGGCCGGGGGGGCGGTCGCGGGCCAGGATCCGGAGGGCGGCCATGAGGAGGAAGATGAACAGGTTCTCCGACATGACGAGGCCGGCGTAGACGGCGAGGCCCGGGTAGCAGGCCGTGATGAGGCCGGCGGCGGCCCCGGCCCGCGGCCCCGCGAGCCGCCTGGCGATCCCGAAGGAGAAGAGCGCGACGAGCGCCCCCATGGCCGCCTGCGCGCAGGCGAGCGGCCTCCTTCCGTCTCCTGCGACCCGGTAGAGCGCGGCGAGGAAGAAGGGATAGAGCGGAGGCCGGTCCGCGTGTCCGTACGATCCCCGCCCCAGCACCGCCAGGGCCTTCTCGTGATACTCCCGCATATCGGAGAAGAGGGCCCCGGGCGGCGGCGAGAAGACAAATACCG
>CALLYX010000220.1 GCA_937858775.1 uncultured bacterium
CGCCAGCTCGACCGAGCGGCCTTCGCCGCGAAGGGGGGCGCTGTTTCCAAGGGGCCTCCCGGTAAAACGGCCGTTCCACCCGGCCCATTATGGACGGTCGGCGGCCGTCTTGTCCACCATCGCGAGCGCGCGCGGGAGTGCGCGGAAAACGGCGCGGCGCTCAGGCGTCCGCCGGGGAAGAGCCCCGCACCCGGCCGAGCAGCTTCACCGCCTCCATCGCCCAGAGGGGGAACGACGAGACGGCCAGGACGAGGCACCAGTCGTGGGCGGAGAGCGGCGACGTCTTGAAGACGCCGCGGAGGAACGGGAGGTAGACGACGGCCATCTGGAGGAGGAACGAGACGATCGCGGCGAGGACGAGCCTCGTGTTCGTCAGGAACCCGAGCCGGAAGATCGACTCGGTCATGCTGCGGCAGTTGAACGAGTGGAAGAGCTGCGAGACCGAGAGGACGATGAACGCCCCGGTCCGAGCCCGCTCGATCCCCTCCCCCTCCACGCGCAGGATGTAGACGAACGCCGCCAGGCTGCATGCGGCTATGAAGCACCCCTGGGCCAGCATCAGCAGCCCCCTTCCCCGCCCGATCACCGCCTCGCCGGCGCGGCGCGGCGGGCGCTCCATCAACCCCGGGTCCGGCGGATCCATGCCGAGCGCGAGGGCGGGGAGCCCGTCCGTGACGAGGTTGACCCAGAGTATCTGGACGGGGAGGAGGGGCAGGGGGAGGCCGGCCAGGGAGGAGACGAACATAACCAATATCTCGCCCGTGTTGCAGGAGACGAGGTAGTGGATGAACTTGAGGATGTTGTCGTAGATGCCGCGCCCCTCCTCCACCGCGGCTACGATCGAGGCGAAGTTGTCGTCGGTGATCACCATGTCGGCGACTTCCTTGGCGACGTCGGTGCCGGTGATCCCCATCGCCACGCCGATGTCGGCCTCCTTCAGGGCCGGGGCGTCGTTGACGCCGTCCCCCGTCATGGCGACGACGTTCCCCCGGGCGCGCCACGCTCGCACGATGCGGAGCTTGTGTTCCGGGGAGACGCGGGCGTAGACCGCCACCTCCTCCACCATCTCCCTGAACGGCCCCTCGGCCACCGCGTCGAGCTCGACGCCCGTGAGCGCGCGGGAGCCCTCGTGGAAGAATCCCAGCGCCCGCGCCACCGCCACGGCGGTGTTCTTGTGGTCGCCGGTGATCATAACCGTCTTGATGCCGGAGCGAGCGCACTCCGCCACCGCCGCGCGCGCCTCCTCCCGGGGCGGGTCGATCATGGCCAGGAGCCCCGCGAACGTGAGTCCCTCCTCGAAACGGCCGGGGTCCCCCCCCTCGGGGATCGCGCCGAACTCGCGGTAGGCCACGCCGAGGACGCGCATCGCC
>CALLYX010000221.1 GCA_937858775.1 uncultured bacterium
GATGAGGAAGGCCCGGACGCTGCGGCCCGGGGCGGCGTTCGTCCTCCTCACCGCCTACGGAACCGTGCAGACCGCCGTCCAGGCGATGAAGGAGGGGGCGTACGACTACCTCACGAAACCCGTCAACCTCGACGAACTCGGAATGATCGTCAACCGCGCCCTCGCGGCGCGCCGCGCAGCGGCTGGCGGAACGGGGGCCGGGCCCGGGAGGGGGTTGGACGCCATCACGGGCGTGAGCCCGGCTATCGAGGAGATAAAGAAGACAGTGCGGCAGGTCGCGCCGACGAAGGCCGCCGTCCTCATCGACGGAGAGAGCGGCACCGGGAAAGAGGTCATCGCCTGCGCCATCCACGACCTGAGCGACCGCAGCGGCCGGCCGTTCGTCGCCATGCACTGCGCGGCCCTCGCCGAGGGCGTCCTCGAGAGCGAACTCTTCGGGCATGAGCGCGGCGCCTTCACGGGCGCATTCAGGCGCCACCTCGGCCGCTTCGAGATGGCCGACCGGGGCACGCTCTTCCTGGACGAGGTGGGGGAGATGGGGCCGGGGGCGCAGGTGAAGCTGCTCCGCGTCCTTCAGGAACAGGCGTTCGAGCGGGTGGGGGGTACGGCCACGATCCGAGTGGATGTTCGCATCATCGCCGCGACCAACGCGTCCCTCGAGAAACTGATGCGGGAAGGGCGGTTCAGGGAGGACCTCTACTACCGATTGAACGTCATCCGGCTGAAAGTGCCGCCGCTTCGGGAGAGGAAGGAGGATATACCGCTCCTGGCGGAGGAGTTCCTGAGGGAGTTCAACGCGGCGAACCGGAGGAGGATCGGGCGGATCGCCCCGGACGCCCTCGCCGCCCTCGTCGCCTACGAGTGGCCGGGGAACGTGCGCGAACTCCGAAACTGCATCGAGGGGCTCGTCGTGCTCTGCCGCGGGGACGAGATCGGCATCGCCGACCTTCCGGGCAAGATCCGCGAGGGCGCCGCCGGGGAAGGCCCGGCCGCCGCGGCGGGGCCCGAGCCGGGGGGCGGCGCCACTCTCAAGGACGCGGAGCGCAGGATGATCGCCGAGGCGCTGGCGAAATCGGGCGGGTCGAGGACGGAGGCGGCGAAGGCGCTCGGGATCAGCCGCCGCACCCTGCACCGCAAGATCAACCAGTACGGGCTGTAGGGCGGGCTTCAGCCCGCCCCATGAGAAAAGGCCCCCCGACCCGTCCACCTCGGAGGTGGGCCCGACGGGGCCCTCCTGCGAGGTGGGGCATAGGTGGAGAAAACGTTGGGAGTGGGGGATATTTCGTCCACTCCGTCCATGCCGACGTTATGAAGGAACAGGGCGGGCCTCAGACCGTCCGCTAT
>CALLYX010000222.1 GCA_937858775.1 uncultured bacterium
GCTCCACAAGAAGGTGCGGATGCTGGCCATCAGGGAAAACACGACCATGGCGAAGATCTTCGTCCATGCCCTGCGGCGCTACCTGGCGGAGATCCAGGAGGACCCCCGGCAGGAGAAGTTCGCGCAGATCCTCTCCGCCCCGGAAAAGGTCGTCCGCTGAGAGGCACGGCGATGCGCATCGCGCTCACCTATAACCAGAAGCCCCACGCCCCGGCCCCCGGGCGGCACGACTACTTCGCCGAGTGGGACGATTCGGCCACCATCGACGCGGTGTCGGAGGCGCTCGCCGCCGGCGGACACGACGTCGCCAGGGTCGAGGCGGACCGCGAGCTCGCCGAGAAGCTGAAGCGGGCGGGGCCGGATATCGTCTTCAACATCGCCGAGGGGATAGATTCCCCGAGCAGGGAGTCCCAGGTCCCGGTCATCTGCGAGATGCTCGGCATCCCCTACACCGGCTCGGACGGGTTCACGCTGGCCGCCTGCCTCAACAAGGCGCGCGCCAAGGAGATCATGTCGTACTACCGGGTCCCGACGCCGCCTTTCCGGGTCATGGCCTCGCCGGGGGAGCCGCTGAACGGCCTCCGCTTCCCCGTCATCGTCAAGCCGCTCTGGGAGGGTTCGAGCATGGGTATCCGCGACGACTCCGTCGCGGAGGCGAGGGAGGATCTGCCGGCGCGCCTCGCGCGCATCCTCGGCGAATACCGCCAACCGGCGCTCGTCGAGTCGTACCTCGACGGCCGGGAGTTCACCGCCGCGATCCTCGGCAACGGCGACGACGCGCGCGTGCTGCCGCTCGTCGAGATCGACTTCGCGGCCCTCCCCGCCGGGGCGCGCCGGATCTACTCGTGGGAGGCGAAGTGGGTCTGGGACAGGCCGGACGCGCCGCTCAGGATCTTCTCCTGCCCGGCCGACGTGGACGATGCGCTGCGCCGGGGGATCGAGGACGTCTGCCTGCGGGCGTACCGCGCCCTCGGCTGCCGCGACTGGTGCCGCGTCGACGTGCGCCTCGACGGGAACGGGGCGCCGCACGTGATCGAGCTCAATCCCCTCCCCGGCATCCTCCCCGACCCCGACGAGAACTCCTGTTTCCCGAAGGCGGCGAGGGCCGCGGGGATGGACTACGGCGAGCTGGTGCGGGGGGTGCTCGCGATCGCGTGCGGGCGCTGCGGCATCGGGCAAGGGGCGGGGGGATGACGGTGCTCATCCGCGACGCCGCCCGGGGGGACCGGCCGGCGGTGGAGAGGCTCCTCGCGCAGTCGGAGGAGTTCAGGGCCGACGAGGCCGCCTGCGCGCTCGAGCTCTTCGACGAGTCGTTCGAGGGGGCCGGGGATCACGAGGATTACCATTTCCTCTGCGCCGAGGAGGATGGGAAGGGGGTCGTGGGCTTCGTATGCTGGGGAAAGGTCCCCCTGACGCGCTCCGCCTGCGACCTGTACTGGATCGCCACGGCCCCCGACCGCCGGCGCGGCGGCGTGGGGCGGAAGATGCTGCGGCGCCTGGAGGAGGTGCTCAGGGGGAAGGCGTTCACGCTGCTGGTCGCGGAGACGTCGTCGCTTCCCGCGTACGCCAAGGCGCGGGGATTCTACCTGAAGGAGGGCTTCACCGAGGAGTCGCGCATCGCCGACTTCTTCGGCCCCGGCGACGACAGGATCATCTACTGCAAGAGGCTCTGAGCGGCGTACCGATAGTTCCCCGCCGAGGGGAATCGCATGGGAGGAGGCGCACGTTGCATCCGCGGACAATCGAAAACCTGTGGAAGGACATACCGGGGACGGAGTGGAACGACTGGAAGTGGCAGATGCGCAACCGGGTCTGCACCCTCGCGGGGCTCTCGCGCGCCATCGCCCTCACACCGGAGGAGGAGGCGGGTATCAGGCGGGAGGAGGACCGGCTGCCGATGGCGATCACGCCGCATTTCCTCTCGCTGATAGATCCCGACAACCCCGACTGCCCCCTCCGGCGGCAGGTCGTCCCGCGCATAGAGGAGCATTTCCTATGCTCGCGCGACATGGACGACCCGTGCGGCGAAGAGAAGGACTCCCCGGTGCCGAGGGTCGTCCACCGTTACCCGGACCGCGTCCTCCTCATCGCGACGGAGGCGTGCGTCTCCTACTGCCGCTACTGCACCCGGAAACGCATCGTGGGGACCACGCAGCGGAGCATCAGCCGCGAGGAGCTCGCGGGGGCCTGCGCCTACATCGCGGGCAACCGAAGGATCCGCGACGTCCTCGTCTCCGGGGGGGACCCCCTGGTCTTCTGCGACGACCGCCTGGAGGAGATCCTCAAGGCGCTCCGCGCGATCAAGCACGTCGAGGTCATCCGCATCGGGACGCGCGCCCCCGTCTTCATGCCGCAGCGGATCACCCCCGGGCTCGCCGCCATGCTCAAGAGGTACCACCCGCTCTACCTGAGCATCCACTTCTCCCACCCGCGCGAGCTCACCCCGGCGACCGCGCGCGCGTGCGAGACGCTCTCCGACGCCGGCATACCGCTCGGGAGCCAGACCGTCATCCTGAGGGGCGTCAACGACACCCCCCCGACGATGAAGAGGCTCATGCACGAGCTCCTGCGGGCGCGCGTCAGGCCGTATTACCTCTACCAGTGCGACCTTGCCGTCGGCACCGAGCACTTCCGAACCCCCATCTCGACGGGGATCAACATCATCGAGAAGCTGCGCGGGCACACCTCCGGCTACGCTGTCCCGACGTTCGTCGTGGACGCGCCCGGGGGCGGCGGGAAGATCCCCCTCGGTCCGAGTTACTTCATCTCCCTCGTCGAGGGGAGGGCGGTGCTGAGGAATTACGAGGGGAAGATCTTCGAGTACCCCGAACCGATGGACGCTAGACACCTCAGGCTGAAAGTGAGGCGGGAGGAGATCCCGGAGAGAAGGCATCCCATCCTCGTGACATGACGGGGGGGGGGCGGATTGGGTATTGACAACGGAACGGCGCGGTAGTACCCTATCCGCCGGGGTTGGGATCCGCGTCGCGACACGTTGTGTTCCACCGTTTCGGAAGGAGGTGTTCGTTGAAGAAGTGCGTGGCGGCCGTTTTGGTGATGACGTTCGGCTCGCTGTGCGCGGCTGCGCCGGCGACCGCCGACCAGGGTGAAATGCCTTTCGCGCCCCCGCAGGAAACGCTCGCGGCCCCCGCCGCCGCCCCCGAAACCCAGCCGAAGGGCGACATGGACCCGATCTGGGTCGGGGCGATGTCCGCGATTCTCCCGTGCACCGGGCAATGGTACAACGGCGAGCTCTGGACGTGGAAGAGCGGCGCCATGGCCGCGATCGAGGCCGGCTCCATCTTCGTCCTCGCCTTCTTCGCCGCGGGCGGGGCGGGGGACGACGCCAAGATGGTCTGCATGGCCGGCGCGGGCGGCATGATCGCCAACCACGCCTGGAGCGGGTGGGACGCGTGGAACGTAGCCAAGAAGAACAAGGGGCTGGCGTTCAACGCCGACCAGGCGAGACAGCGGGTGATGGTGAGCTACAACGTCCCGTTCTGACGCCGCTCGACCGACGGTTGTCGCGACCCCCGGAGCCGCCAGGCCCGGGGGTCTTTTCTTCCCGCCCCCCCCCCGTCGAGGCCCTGCGCCGTTTCCCGGATTGCGCGGCGGGCGGCGTTGTGGTATCTATTGGACGACCCCCTCTGAAACGGCGGCGGCTATGCGATTCATATCCGAGCTCGGCGCGATCGCCATCTTCGCCGGGCGGACGGCCCTCCGGTCCCTGCGCCCGCCCTGGTTCTTCCGGGAGATGTTCCGGCAGACCGCCCTCACGGTCGAACGCTGCCTCGTCCCCGTGATAGCCGTCGTGGCCCCGTTCGGGATGGTGATCACGCTCCAGGGGCTCGTGATGACGCGCCTCTTCGGCGTCGAGCGGATGCTCTCCAGCATTCTCGCGATCTCGCTCCTCCGCGAGCTCTCCCCCGGCCTCACCGGCATCATGATGGCCGCGCAGGCGGGGAGCGCCGTGGCGGCCGAACTCGGCGCCATGCGCCTGAAGGAGGAGACGGACGCGCTCGCCGTGATGGCGGTCGACCCGTACCGGTACCTCATCGCGCCGCGCCTTGCCGCCCTCACCCTCGCCTGCCCGATCGTGAACACGATCGCCTGCTCCAGCGGCATCGCGAGCGGCTACGTCGCGGCGGTGGCCCTGAAAGGGGTGAACAAGGGGGCGTTCCTGTCGAACCTCTACGGATTCGTTCGCGCCGTCGACCTGTGGGGCGGGATAGCGAAGTCCCTCGTATTCGGCTTCATCATCGGGCTCGTAAGCTGCCACTACGGTTTCCGGGTGCGTGGGGGCGCCGAGGAGGTCGGCAAGGCCGCCAACGACGCGGTGGTGCGCTCCATCGTCGCCTTCCTCGGGATAAACTACTTCCTGACCTCCGCCCTCCTGGCGGTGGGGCGATGAGGGGCCGCGCCGGGGCCGCGGGGCGCGGGCTCGCCCGGATCGGGCGGTGGGGGATTTTCTGCGCCCGCGCCGCGCGGGCGGCGGTCGCCCCCCCGCCGCCGCTCCGGTGGATCCTCGAGGAGGCCTATCGCATAGGCGTCGGGTCCGTCTTCATCGTCTGCGCCGTCGCCGCGTTCATAGGGGGCACCATCGCGCTCCAGGGCTACCACGCGTTCAAGGAGTTCGGGGGGGAGGGCCTCGTCGGCATCTTCGTCGCCCTGGCATGCGTCCGGGAGATGGGCCCCATCGTCGCCGGCTCCATGGTCGCCGCGAAGGCGGGGACCGCGATGGCCGCCTCGATCGCCGCCATGCGCGTCAAGGGGCAGATCGACGCCATGGAGGTTATGGCGGTCGACCCGTACCGCGCCCTCGTGGCGCCGCGCGTCGCGGCGGCCCTCGTCGCCCTGCCGCTCCTGGTCCTCTTCGCCGACTTCTTCACCGTGCTGGCTGGGTACCTCGTCGCGGTGCACCAGCTCGGCGTCAACGGGGGCGCCTTCATGGAGAACGTGCGCGCCCACGCCGGGACGACCGACGTGCTCTACGGGATGGCGAAGGGGGCTGTCTTCGCCGTGATGATCTCGACCCTGTGCTGCTTCCACGGGTTCTTCTCCGAGCCCGGGCCCGAGGGGGTGGGGAAGGCGACGAACCGGGCGGTGGTGAGCGTCTGCGTGGCGTGCATCATCCTCAACTACCTCCTCAGCGAGATGATGTACGGATGAGGCCATGATCGAGTACGATAACGTCTGCAAGTCCTTCGACGGCCTGAAGGTCCTCGAGAACGTCTCCTGCGTGATCCCGGACTCGAGGATCACCGTCTTCGTGGGCCCGAGCGGCGTCGGAAAGAGCGTGCTCATGAAGATGATCGTGGGGCTGGAGAGGCCGGACTCGGGGACCGTGCGCGTCGGGGGGGAGAACGTCGCCGCCCTCGGCGAGCGCGGCCTCTACCGGCTCCGCCGGAGGATGGGGATGCTCTTCCAGGACGGGGCCCTCTTCGACTCGATGACGGCCGGGGAGAACGTGGCCTTCCCGATGCGGCGGCACACGCGGATGTCGGAGGGGGAGATCAGGCGCGGCGTCGCGGAGAGGCTCGCGCTCGTCGGGATGCCGGGCTGCGAGGAGAAGTACCCGGCGGAGCTCTCGGGCGGGATGCGGAAGCGCGTCGGGCTCGCGCGCGCCATCGCCCTGGATCCGGAGATCGTCCTCTTCGACGAGCCGACCTCGGGCCTGGACCCGCTCATGGCCGACGCCATCGACGAGCTGATCCTCGACATGCAGCGGAAGCTGGGCTGCACGTTCGTCGTGAACAGCCACGACATACCCGGCACGTTCAAGATCGCCGACGTCATCGGCGTCCTCTACGACTCCCGCCTCATCGCCTGCGGCGGGAGGGAGGAGATCATGCGCTCGCGGGACCCGGTGCTGGAGAGGTTCTTCGCGCGCCACCGGGGGGGAATGGGCGCGTGACGGGGCCGCCCGGCGCGCGCCGACACAACGGGAGGGAGTCATGAGCAGACGATTCCGGCACGAGATATCGGTCGGCGTCTTCGTCGTCGCCGCGGCGGCGATCCTGGGCGCGATGTCGCTCAAGATCTCGCGCGCCCGCGTGCGCGACGGCGTCGACGTCTCGTTCCTCTTCACGCACGCCTGCGGGCTCGTGAAGGACTCGCCCGTGGCGGCGGCGGGGGTCGAGGTGGGGTACGTGACGGGCCTGGCCCTCCGCGACGGCAAGGCGCTCGTGCGCGCGCGCGTCAGCGCCTCCGCGGGGCTGAGGAACGACATCAGCGCCGTCATCCGGCACAAGAGCCTCCTCGGGGAGCCCTACCTCGAGATCGTCCCCTCCGGCTCCTCCGCCCCCCCGCTGCGCGACGGGGATCTCGTCACCGCCACCGCCGCCCCGATCCAGGTCGACCAGGCGGTCGCGCGGCTCGGACGCCTGCTCGAGCGCACGGACCCGGAGGCGGTCGCGGGGCTCCTCAACGCCCTCGCCCGGGATCCCGAGGCGGCGGCCCGCCTCGTCGGGAACGCCGACGCCCTGGCCGGCCGCCTCTCCGCCTTGGACGCCGAGGCGCTGAGAAAGTTCGTCCGGGAGCTCAGGATCCACGCGAGGCTCTTCTGAGATGGCGCGCATCGCCTTCTACATAAGCGGCCACGGGCTCGGCCACGCGATGAGGATGAAGGAGCTCCTGGGACGCGTACGCGCCCTGGACCCGCGGGGCGCCCTGCTCGTCATGGGCTCGATGCCGGGGTGGGTCTTCACGGAGCCGCCCGCCCTGCCGGCGGCGTTCCGCCGGATGCGCTGCGACGCCGGGGCGTCGCAGCGGAACAGTCTCCGCCTCGACGTCCGGCGCACACTCGTCGAGAACCGCGCCTTCTACCGCGGGATCGGCGGCCTCGCGCGGGAGGAGGCGGGGCGGCTCCGCCGCGCGCGGGTAGGGCTCGTCGTGGGCGACATCCCGCCCCTCGCCTTCCTCGCCGCCTCCGCCGCGGGCATTCCGAGCGTGGCGGTCGGGAACTTCTCGTGGGATTGGATCTACGAGGCGTACGAGCCGGCGTTCCCGTCGTTCCGGCCCATCGTGGAACTGATCCGGGACGCCTACGCCCGGGCGGATCTCCTCCTCCGGCTTCCGTTCCACGGCCGGATGGACGCGTTCCGCCGCGTGCGGGACATACCGCTCATAACCCGGCGGGCGGCGCGGCCGCGCGGCGAGATCCGCCGGGCGCTGGGGATCCCGCGGGGGGAGCGCCGGAAGGTCGTCTTCGTGTCGATGGGGGGGCACGACAACGCCGGGACGGTGGGGGGCGGGCGCGCCGACTTCGGCGACTACCTGTACGTCTCCTTTTTCAGGCTGAGCGCGAAGATGCGGCACCTTATACTTCCCGAGAGCCGGGCTGGGATACCGCACCAGGAGATCGTCGCGGCGAGCGACTGCGTGATCAGCAAGCCCGGCTACTGCACGGTCGCCGAGTGCATCGCCAACCGCACCCCGCTCGTCTACACCCCGCGGGACGACTTCAGGGAGTTCGGCGTCATGGAGGCCGCCGTGAGGCGGCACTGCGCCTGGCACCGGATCCCCAGGCGGGATTTCCACGACGGGGCGTGGGCCGGGCACCTCGACGCCTTCTTCGCCGCGGCTCGACCCGCCCCCGCGCCCATGCGGACGGACGGGGCGGATGTCGCGGCGCGGATAATCCTCGAGATGGCGGGCGGGGCCGCGCGCCCCACATAGGGCATGGACGGCCGGCCGGGCTGCGACGGGAGACGGCCTAGCGGCGCCGGGTGTTCTCCCACGTCCGGTTCAGCATCTCCATGATCCTGCGGTTGCCCTGGAGGATCGCGTCGCACTTCTGGTTGATCTGCGCGAGCTCCCGCGCCATGTCCATCTGGGCGTACGCCTGCGCCTGCGACTGGTACGCCGACTGCGGCAGGGAGCCCGGCTGCGATTCCCCCCCCCGCGGACACGTCACCAGAAGGGCCGCCGCGAACCCCGCCGCCATCCCCATGCAGACGAGGCCCGCCCCCGTGCGGATGCCTTTCATGAAACGCCTCCTTTCGGCTTTCGGCGACTCACGGGGATATTATACCCCCGCCGCGGCCCCGTGTCACGGCCCCCGCCGGCCCGGCGGCCGGGCCCCGACTATTTTTCCGTGCAGCGCCGCTGCGGCTGCGCTATACTTTCATGCGCCGGAGAGGCGTCTATGCCCGAAGAAGCGAACTGCGCCGGCCTCGAGGAACGGCTGGGATACCGGTTCAGGGACCGCGCCCTCCTTGTCGAGGCGCTTTCTCACTCGTCGTACGCGCACGAGCGCCGCCTCCCCGGCGCGCCGAGCAACGAGCGGCTGGAGTTCCTCGGCGATTCCGTGCTGGGCCTCATCATCACGCGGCACCTGTACGGTCGCTACCGCCGGCGCTCCGAGGGGGAGCTGACGCTGATGCGCTCCGTCCTGGTGAGCCGGGACACCCTCGCCGGCGTCGCCGCCTCGCTGGGGCTCGGGGGGCACCTCTTCCTCGGGAAGGGCGAGTCGGCGGACGGGGGGCGCGAGCGGAAGTCGAACCTGGCGAACGCCGTCGAGGCGCTGATCGCCGCGGTCTATCT
>CALLYX010000223.1 GCA_937858775.1 uncultured bacterium
GATCGCCGACGGCATCGCGTACATCTTGCGTCGCTTGGGCAAGGGCCCTCTCTGTGTGCGGGCGGTTGTCGAGGATACCCGACAACTCACCTTTGCCTCGCTTCTATAAAAAACGGGGAAAGTCCTGATTTTCATTGCGTGTTGACAGGCCGGGTAAAATGCCCTAGCATGACCGTTACCGTTGGGCATGCGGCCGTGTGCGCGGTTCAGCCCCGGCGGGGCGACGGCGTCCGCCGGCCCCCGCCCCTTCCGCCGCGCGGCTGCTGCGCCGACGCAGGCACCGGGGCGCCATGATTCAGAAGAAACGCAGGGTGGTCGTCACCGGGATTGGGCTGATCAGCCCGCTCGGTCTCGACCCGGATTCCTTCTGGACCAACCTGATGGCGGAGAAATCCGGCGTCGGCCCCATCACCCTCTTCGATACCGCCGGTTTCCCAACCCGGATCGCCGCCGAGGTGAAGGGCTTCGATCCGCTGAGGTATATAGAAAAGAAGAAATCGCTCAAGGTGATGATCCGGGACATGCAGTTCGCCGTCGCCGCGGCCAGGGAGGCCGCGGACGACGCCGGCCTCATGGATGCGCGCTTCGATCCGGAGCGCCTTGGAGTGGTATTCGGCGCGAGCATGATCTCCACCGACCCGTGCGAACTTGCGCCCGCGATCGCCGCCTCCCGCTCCGGACACGGCCAATTCGACCTCGTGAAGTTCGGCACCGATGGGATCCCGCATCTCTTTCCGCTCTGGCTACTCAAGCAGCTTCCGAACATGCTCGCATCGCACGTGGCCATCATGCTGAACGCCCAGGGGCCGAGCAACACGATCACCAGCGGCTGCTCATCGAGCGCGCACGCGATCGGCGAGGCGTTCCGGATCGTCTCGCGCGGCGGCGCGGACCTTGTCATCACGGGGGGGGCCAGCTCGTGCATCACGCCGCTCAAGCTCGTCCGGTATCACCGGCTCGGAGTCCTTTCGATGCGCAACGGCGAGCCGGAGAAGGCGAGCCGCCCGTTCGACGCGCAGCGCGACGGATTTGTCATCGGGGAGGGGGCCGGGATGCTCATGCTCGAGGAGCGCGAGCACGCCCGGGCCCGGGGGGCGCGTATCTACGCCGAGATCGCCGGCTACGGGAGCGCGGTGGACATGCAGGGCGGGCCCGGCGGTTCGATCGAGGCGTCGAGCAAGGCGCGAGCGATGCGCGCTGCGGTCATGGACTCCGGCCTGCCGCTCGACGCGATTGATTATATAAACGCGCACGGGAACTCGATCCCCTTCACCGACCGGCTCGAGACGATGGCGATCAAGGAACTCTGGGGGGCGCGCGCCTACGAGATCCCCGTGAGCTCCGTCAAGGGGCAGATCGGCGACCTCGGGCCGGCCTCCGCGGCCATCGGCCTGATCACCGTCGCCCTCGCCCTCCGCGCCGGGCGCATACCGTGCACGCTGAATTACGAACACAGGGATCCCGAGTGCGACCTCGATTACGTGCCGCGTCCCCGGGACTCGGCGTTCGCCAACGGGATCTGCAACTCGTTCGACTATATGGGCCAGAACGTGAGCCTGGTGGTGCGCAACGCGGAGTCGGACTGAATGAGCGGCCAGCGGCGCGTGGTGATCACGGGTATCGGGCTCGTCACCCCGCTCGGGAACGGCCTTGAACGTAACTGGGACGCCCTCATCCACGGCCGTTCGGGGATCGGCAGGCTCACGTATTTCAACGCCTCCGGGTTCCCAACCCGTATAGCCGGGCAGGTAAAGGAGTTCGATGCCCGCCGGATGCTGGGCGACCGCGACGACATCGACGTCCTGGGCGCTCACAGCCGCTTCTCCATCGCCGCCGCGCGGCTCGCCCACGAGGATTCGGGCCTCGATGGAAACGGCGTCGATCCGGAGAAGGTCGGCGTCTACCTCGGCTGCGGGGAGGGGGATCCCAGCTTCCTCTGGCTGGCGCGCCGCATCATGGAATCACTCGGGCCGGACGCTTCGGTCTCCATCCCGCGCTTTCTGCGCCGCGGCATGGAGATGCTGAACCCTCGGAAGGACATAGAGTACGAGCCGAACAAGCCGGTCTACCATATCGCCAACCTGTTCAACGCGCAGGGGCCCAACTCAAACTGCCTCACCGCATGCGCCGCGAGCGCCCAGGCGATCGGCGAGGCGGCCTGCGCCATCGTGCGAGGGGACGCCGAGATCATGTACGCGGGCGGGGCGCACTCGATGATACACCCGATGGGGCTCGCCGGCTTCAACCTCCTCAACGCCATTTCCAGGCGGAACGACGAGCCGGAGAAGGCGAGCCGGCCGTTCGACCTCAAGCGCGACGGCTTCGTGCTTTCCGAGGGGGCGGGCATGCTCGTGCTCGAGGAGGAGCGCCGCGCGGCACGGCGCCGCGCGCGCATCTACGGCGAGATCCTGGGCTACGGCTGCTCCTCTGACGCTTACCGCATCACCGATATCCTCCCCGACGGCCGCGGCGCCGCACAGGCGATGCAGAACGCCCTTGACGACGCCCGGCTCTCCCCCGAGGATATCGGCTACATCAACGCCCATGGCACCTCCACGCAGATCAACGACCGGGTGGAGACCATCGCGATCAAGAAGGTCTTCGGATCTCACAGCCGGACCGTGCCGATCAGCTCGACGAAATCGATCATGGGGCACCTGATCGCCGCCGCCGGGGCGGTGGAGACCGCCGTCTGCCTTCTCGCCATCGGGCGCGGGATCATCCCGCCCACGATCAACCAGGAGTATCCGGATCCGGAGTGCGACCTGGATTATGTCCCCAACACGGCCCGCGAGGCCGTTGTCGACAAGGCCCTCTCGAACTCCTTCGGGTTCGGCGGGCAGAACATCTGTCTGATCCTCTCTAACTACAAGGGGTAGGGACCCATGCCGATCGTAGAGATCGACGGCGTATGTTACGAGACGCTATCGCTGTTTCGCC
Source organism: uncultured bacterium (assembly GCA_937858775.1). Classification (GTDB taxonomy): domain Bacteria; phylum Auribacterota; class Tritonobacteria; order UBA1439; family UBA1439; genus UBA1439. The sequence goes on from CALLYX010000223.1 coordinate 2,941, forward strand.
GCGCCTTCAACTGCGCGCTCGTGAACCCCCTTATCAACCATCTCGTCTCGGCGCGCCTTCTCATAGGCATACTGAAGACAAGCAGGAGCCCGCTCCTCACGGAGTCGCTTCTCCGTCCCGGCGGGTGGCGGGCGATGAGGATCACCTACGACAACGGCGAGCCGGTGGACTACATCGACAAATGCATGCTCAAGAGCGCCGCTCTCACGCTGAGCGCGCGCAACCGCAGGAAGATGACGGTGCGGTCGATCGGGGACCTCATCGTCAAATACCGGGCGGGCGGCGATGTCCATATCGTGGGGATCGGCACAGGGCCTGGATTCAACGTTCTCGAGGCGATGGCGAACGCGAATACCGAGCGGGTCTTCGCCTACTGCATAGACAAGGACCCGGACGCGTTCGCCTTCGGGCGCAGGATGGCGGCGAAGATGGGGCTCGATGACCGGGTCCGTTACATCTCCGGGAATGCCGTCGATCTCGAGCGCCTGATCGACGTCGTGCCGCAGATCGTGAAGATGGTGGGGATAATCGAGTACCTCAACGACGACCAGGTGCGCGATCTGTTCCGGGTGAGCCGCCGAAGGCTCGCGCCCGGCGGCACCGTGTTGGTGAACAGCATGCTCTCGAACCACGGTGTGGACCGGTATCTGCGCAGGGTTTTCAACTGGCACCTCAAGTACCGCTCGCCGGAGAGGATCATGCGCCTCCTCGAGGAGTGCGGTTTCTCCGGATTCGGCCTGAGATCCGACCCGCTGGGCGTCTATTCGGTCATAACCGCGTCGAGACGCTAGGCGCGCATCCGCGCACGGGGCGGGCCCGTTCCGCACGGTAACCGCATATATGTATACGACTCTGCTCGCCCCGATAGTGTACGGGTGGGCAAGGCTGAACGGTGTAAGGGCCCGGCGGGCCTTTCTCCGCGGCGCGGGGGAGTGCGCCGAGACCCAGCGGCGCGCGCTCCTCCGCAAGCTCCGGTGGGCCGCCGGCACCGAGTACGGACGGCGCTTCGGTTTCGCCGCGATCCGCTCGCCAGGCGACTACCGGAAGGCGGTCCCGATCGTCGACTACCACGCCCTCTCGCCCTTCGTGGAGAGGATCGTCGCCGGGGAGCCCAACGTTCTATTCCCCCCCCGCGAAAAGCTCCTGATGTTCGCGATGAGCAGCGGGACCACGGCGAGGCCCAAGTATGTCCCGGTAACGGGGCGCTTTCTCGCCGAGCTCGCCCGGGGCAACTTCGTCTGGGGGATGCATCTCCTACGGGACCACCCCGCCGCGATCTCGCAGCATATCCTGCACGTCGTCTCGCCGAGCATGGAGTTCGCCACCCCCTCCGGCGTGCCGTGCGGCGCGGCCACCGGCCTCGTCGCCGAGTCGCAGAAGAAGATCGCCCGCCTGAAGTACGCCCTCCCGCCCGATATCTATCGGATCGCGGAGTACGGGGCCAAATACCATTGCATACTCCGCCTGGCCCTCCAGAAGAGGCTGAGCCTCGTCATAGCCGCAAATCCGAGCACGCTGGTAGCGCTGGGGCGACGGATGGAGGATCGCGCGGCCTCGCTGATCCGGGATCTTTACGACGGGAAGTTCGAGGAGGCCGGGGCCCTCGAACCGGCGCTGCGGAAGACGGTCGAGCGGCAACTCCGGAAGGACCCCGCGAGGGCGCGGGAACTCGATCGCATAGCCGCGGGAAAGGGGAGGCTTCTGCCGCGCGACGCGTGGCCGGAGATCGCCGTCATCGGCTGCTGGACCGGGGGGACGCTCACGCCGTACCTCGGCCAGGTGTCGTCGTATTGGGGGGAGAAGCCGCTCCGGGACCCCGGCCTCATCGCATCCGAGGGGCGCATGACAATCCCGGTCGAGGACGGGGCGGTCGGCGGGGTTCTCGACATGGGCGGGCATTTCTTCGAGTTCGTCCCGTACGGAGGGGATGGGGCGGAAGGGACGCTCCTCGCCCACGAGCTCGAGACGGGCAAAAGCTATTTCATAATTCTGACCACCTCGTCGGGTTTCTTCCGGTATAATATATCCGACGTGGTCGAGGTGACCGGGCGCTTCGGCGGCGCCCCAGTGCTCAGGTTCCTGCACAAGGGGAGCCGCGTCAGCTCGCTCACGGGCGAGAAGATCACCGAGCACCAGGTGGTGGAGGCGTTCCGGGAGTGCGAGCGGCGGCTCGGCTTCGGCGTGCCGCAGTTCACCGTCTGCCCCGGGTGGGGCGCCCCCCCCCATTACTTCATTCTGATCGAGGAGCGCGCCGACGGCTTTTTCTCGGAGGCGCGGGGGGGCGGGCTGCTGCGGGCAGCGGGCGAACTGTTCGATCTCGCCCTGAAGGGGCTCAACGCCGAGTACCGGGGGAAGAGGGATTCGGAACGGCTCGGCGGTCCGGTCGTGCGTCTGGTCCCCGAGGGATCGTTCGAAAGGGAGAAACTGGCGCATATCGCCAAGAGCGGCGGGAGGGTGGAGCAGTACAAGCACCCGTACCTTAGCCCGCTTCTCGACCATTGCGCTCGATTCCGGCTTTCGGAGCCGGGGGCGGGCGCGGACGCATGCCCATGACTACGCGCGCACGGGGCGGGGCCCGGACGGGAAGGGCGGTTTTCTTTGCCGCGGCGTTCCTTTCCGGCCTGGGGGCGGGGGGCGGGGGCGCCGCCGCCCCGCCCCCGGACTTCCTCGAGACGCTATCCATGGCGCGGCATCGCCTCTCCGCGGTCCAGGATTACACCGCCGTTTTCCACAAGCAGCAGCGCGTGGGCGGGGTGCTGCAGCCCGAGGAGAAGATCCTCTTTAAGTTCAAAAGGCCTTTCATGGTGTATATGAAATGGATCGGCGACGCCCACAGCGGGCGGGAGGCCCTCTTCGTGAAGGGGAGGCACGGCGACAAGCTCCTTGTGCACCCCGGAGGGATGGCGAATTATTTCGCGCCGACGGCGGCGCTGGACCCCAACGGCATGCTCGCGATGCGGAACAACCTCAGGCCCATCACGGAGTCCGGGATGGAGGCCATGATCAACCTGATAGCCGAGGCGTGCGAACTGGCCATGCGGCGCGGGGACCTCGTTGTCCGATATTGCGGCACGAGCCGCCGCGACGGCAGGGCCGTGCACAGGTTCGAGCGCTTTCTTCCGGCTGACAAGGGATATCCGGCGCGCATGACGATTTTCGAGATGGACAGCGAGACGGGTTATCCGCTCCTCGTTTACAGCTACGGGTGGGAGGGGGAGGTCCTTGAGCGGTACCGGTACGATAACTTCCGCACGGACGTCGGCCTCACCGATAAGGACTTCGACCGTGGAAACCGGGCGTACGGCTTCGGCAGGTTCACCGCCCGCATCCCGTGACGCCGGGCCCGGCCCGCCTGCGCCGTCCACGCGGCGGGGCGTCGTAAGGAGGAAGGCGGGATGCGCGTTGTCAGGGTGATCGCGTACCGCGTGCGCATGCCGCTCCGAAAGGCGTTCAGCCACGCCCGCGCCTCGCGCGCCGTGGCGGACAATATCGTCGTCGAGGCGGCGGCGGAATCCGGCACTCGCGGTTACGGGGAAGGTGTGCCGCGGGAATACGTGACCGGGGAGACGCCCGAGTCCGCGATGGAGTTCCTGCGGCGCCTCGACTACACGTTCCTCGCGGAGGACTGGGGGGAGATGGCCCAGGCGGCCGGGGCCTTGCGCGCCTGGGAGGAGGGAGAGGGGGGGGTGGAGGGACTCTTCCCCGGCGCCGCCAGGTGCGCCCTTTCGCTCGCCCTGCTTGACGCCGCGGGACGGGAGTGGGGATGCGGGGCCGGGGAGGCGGCAGCCTCGGCTGCCGCGGGGACCCGGCCCGTGTCGACGAGGCGGGTGCGCTATAGCGCGGTCTGCTCGGGGGGCTCGGCGCGGGCCGCGGCGGTCTCCTGCGCCGCGTACCGGCTCTACGGCTTCAGGGCGGTAAAGCTCAAGGTCGGATGGGGGGAGGAAAGGGATGTCGCCATTGTCCGGACGGCCCGGAGGATCGTCGGGCGCGGGGTGGATCTCCGCGTGGACGCCAACGGGGCGTGGGATTACGACGCGGCGCGGCGGACAATCCCGCGATTGGCGGCGTTCGGCATCTCCTCAGTGGAGGAGCCCCTCTGCCCGGGCGATAGGGCCAGGCTGCCCGAGTTGAGGAGGGAGACGGGCGTGCCGGTGATGCTGGACGAGTCGTTCCGCTCGCGGGCTGACCTGGCGCGCCTCTCGGTGTCGGGGGCGTGCGACCTCGTCAATATCCGCATCTCCAAGTGCGGCGGCCTTTTCTCCTCGCTGGCGCGCGCGAACGAGGCGCGCGCGGCGGGGCTGGGATTTCAGATGGGATGCCAGGTTGGGGAGAGCGGCGTGCTATCGGCCGCCGGGCGCCATTTCGCGTTTCTCGCCCCCGACGCCCGCCATCTCGAGGGATCTTACGACCGGCACCTGCTCGCCGTGAACCTGACGCGCGAGGATGTCACCTTCGGATACGGCGGTTCGGCGCCGAGGATTACAGGGTCGGGGCTGGGGGTGACGGTGGACAGGGCGGTGCTGGAGCGGTATGCGGAGGAGAAGATGGAGGTGGCGCTGTAGGCGCGGATCGTCCTGTCGCGCCCGGCGCGGAAGGCAGCATGGATACGGATGAGATCAGGGCGGATGTGCGGCAGTCGGTCGCGGGGGACGGGACGGCGCTGCTGTTCAGGGAATGGGCGCCCAAGTGCCCCAGGGGCACGGTGGTCTGCGCGCACGGTATCAGGAGCCATAGCGCATGGTACCTCGATTCTTGCGCGTTTCTCGCCCGGAGGGGCTACCGGGTGGTATTCCCGGACCGGCGCGGTTCGGGTTTGAACCGCGGGGCGGAGGGGAGGGGGGGAGAGGGTGTCGCGGTGTGGATGGGCGATTTCGAGCATTTCATCGCCGCCGCCGCGCGGGAACTCCCGCGGATGCCGGTCCACGTGATCGGCATTTCGTGGGGCGCCCGCCTCGCGGCCCTCGCCGCGGCCGGCCGCGCCCCGGTACGGAGCGTCATCTTCTCGGCCCCGGGCATCGCCTCACTGAGGGATTGCGGACCCCTTGCCAAGATCGGCATCGCCGCGGCGCTGCTCACGCGCTCGACGCGGAAGTACGCAATCCCCCTGGACGATCCCGCCCTTTTCACCGACGACCCGGACGAGCGGAACTACATCGAGGATGACCGGTTCGGGGTCCGCCGCGTGACCGCGCGCTTCCTCTACGAGAGCAGGAGGCTCGAGCGCATGGCCGCGCGGGCTTTCGAGACGGCCGCGGTCCCGGCGCTGCTTCTTCTCGCGGGGAGGGACGAGATCGTGGACAACGAGCGGGTGAAGCGGATCTTCGCGCGGCGCCGGGGGGCGGAGGGCGCGGTGAAGACGTACCCGGAGGCGCGGCATACGCTGGAGTTCGACGCGTGCCGCGCGGAGTACTTCGGCGACATGGCGGCGTGGTGCGACGCCCACGGGTGACCGTACCTCCGCCGCGGATTTCCGCGGGCCGGCACGGGCCGCCGGGGGGAACACCTCCGGAATGAGGAGAGAGGGGGCGTCATGTTCGCGTTGGTGACCGGCGCGACGGGGTGCGTGGGGAGCAACCTGTCGGAGCTCCTGAAAGAGCGGGGGCATTCGGTGCGGGCGCTCGTGCGGCCGGGGAGCGACACGGCTTTCCTTCGGTCGATGGGCGTGGGGCTCGCTGTCGGCGATCTCGATGACCGCGCCTCGCTGGACGCCGCGGTGAAGGGCGTCGACGCCGTTTTCCACTGCGCGGCGGCGGTGAGCGACTGGGCGGGCCTCGATGAGATGCGCCGCGTGAACGTCGATGGGCTCGGTCGGCTTCTCGCGGCGAGCGCCGCCGCCGGCGCGCCGCGCTTCGTCTACATGAGTTCCATGGTGGTGCTTGGGATGGGCAGACAGGAGGACCTCGACGAATCCGCCCCGTACGTTTTCACCGGCGACAACTACAACACGACGAAGATAGAGGCGGAGCGGCTGCTGCTGGAGTTCGCCGCGCGGACCGGGCTTCCCGTCACCGTGATCAGGGCCCCGTACGTGTACGGCCCGCGGGACCGGCAGATGTTCCCCCGCATCCTCCAATACCTCGCCCGCGGGAAATACGCCTATATCGGCGGCGGGGGGAACCCGTTCACCCTCGTCTACGCCAAGAACCTCGCCGACGGCCTCATCAGGGCGGCGGAAACCCCGCGGGCCGTCGGCCGCGTCTACAATATCACCGACGGCGCGGCGGTGACCAGGCGTGAGCTCATAACGGCGATGGCGGACGAGTTGGGGCTTCCACGGCCGAAGAGGAACGTCCCGTATCCGGCGGCCAGGGTCGTCTGCGCCGTTTGCGAGGCGGCCGCGAAGTCGTTGCGCCTGAAGACCCCCCCGCTGCTCAACCGGTTCCGGCTCAAGTTCATGCACACCCACCTGACCTTCGACATCTCGAGGGCCCGGCGAGAGCTCGGCTACGGCCCGGATATTCCTTTCGACCGGGCCCTGAGGGAGACGGTGGAATGGTTCAGGAAGAACGCTGGATGACGGGGCGCGGATGCAGGCGGGGCGGCCGCCGGGTGACGGCCGATCCCCCGGCGGCTTGCCCCCCCGGGCCCCCGGGCTTGACGTCGAGGCGTTCATGATCCTCGTCACCGGCGCGAACGGCTACGTGGGGGCTCACCTCGTCGCGAGGCTTCGCGGCGATGGGGCGGCGGTGCGGGCCCTGGTGCGCAGGGGATGCCCCGAGGACGAGAAGGCGTTTCTCCGCGCAGCGGGGGCGGAACTGGTCGAGGCCGAGATCGAGGAGGCCCCTTTGCTCTCCCGGGCCCTCTCCGGGGTTGAGACCGTCGTGCATCTCCTCGGAAGCATCGAGCGGCCCCGAAGCGGCGGATACCGCGGGATGCACACCGCCAAGACCGCGATACTTGTCGGGGCCTTCCGCGATGCTGCAGCGGCGCGCGCGGACCGCGGGGGGCGGGGCGGGGGAAGGGTGGTTTACCTGAGCGCGCTCGGCGCGTCCGCGTCGGCGGCGAACGAGTACTCGCGCACGAAGGGGGAGGCGGAGGAGCGGATCGCGCGCTCCGGCCTGGGGCACGTCATCGTGCGCTCGTCGCTCATCTTCGGGAGGGAGACAGGCGGCCGCGACAGCAAGATCGTGATGAAGCTCGCCGGCCTCGCCGCCTCGGGGCGGCCGGTGCCCCTTGTCGGGGGGGGGCGAAACCGCCTCCAGCCGATCTACATCGCGGACCTGGTCTCGTGCCTGCGCGCGGCGATCGCGGCGGAGGGCCGGAGAAGCGAGGTGTGGGATGTCGGCGGACCGGAGGTGCTGACGCTCAGGGAGGTGGCCGGGAAGCTCATGCGGATGCTCGGGAACGGGAGGGGCGTCGTCGGGATCCCGTATCCTCTCGCATACGCGCTCGCGTGGTGCGCCCGCCTTGCCCGGGCCGAGGGAAGGCTCAACCTCGAGCAGGTGCGAATGTCGCGCCATGACGCGGTCTGCGGCGTCAATGCGGCCTACGCCGCGTGCGGGGGACGGCTGACATCATTCGATGCGGGGATGCAGATGACCGTCCGGAAGTTCGGGGCCGGGGCCCTAACGGGCGGGGCGCGGCGATGATCTGGCCCTGCGTCGCGGCCGGGGCCGCGCTGGCGGCGTACGCCTATTATTTCACCGTCCACTACGTCCGCCTCATCACCAACATCTTCCTCAACTCCACCATCTCCGCACCGCCCCAGAACCGATGGGGGATCGCGGGGGAGGTGGTGAAGTTCCTCAGCCTCGACGGCGTCGGCCTCAAGGGGGTTTTCGTCCCGTGCCGCTCCGGCGATCCGAAGGGAACGGTCGTGTTCGCGCACGAGGTCGGCGCCGGGCTCAACTCCTACGAGCGGTATTGCGCCTTCCTCCTCGACGAGGGCTACCAGATCTTCTCATTCGACTTTCGCGGCCAGCACGCCGGGGAGAACGAACATTACAATCCGACGCAGTGGGCGAGCGAGAACGAGTATTACGATCTCCTCGGCGCCATCGCCTGCGTCCAGGGGAGGGACGACGTCGACCCCGACCGCATCGCCCTGTTCGGCGTCTCCCGCGGGGCGACCACCTGTCTATGCGTGCTCGGGAGATGCCACGGTGTCAAGGCGGTCGTCTGCGACGGGGCGTTCTCCACCATGGCTACAATGGGGAGCTACATACGGCGGTGGGCGCCGATCTATTTCCCCCGCTGGATCGCCGAGAGACTCCCCGGGTGGCTGATCGTCTACCTGAGTTTCCTCGGGCTAAGATCCGCCCAGCGGAGGCTCGGCTTGAGGCTTCTCTCCCTGGAATGGTCGCTCAGAAGGAATACCGGCGTCCCCGTCTTCATCATCCACGGGAAAAAGGACCGCTACATCGAGCCGCGCCTCGCCCCATGGCTCTACGACCGGATCCGCGCCTCCAAGGAGCTGTGGATCGTGGATAGCGCGCGCCACAACGAGGCGGTCCGGCACGCACCGGAGGAGTATCGGAGGCGCGTCGTCGCCTTCATCCGCGAATACATGCCGTAGGGGCGCCTGGCGATCCATCCCGTACGCCGCGGGATTTATCCTCCGGGCATCTCCGGCCGTCCCCGAAAGGCCGCGGCCCGATCGTCGTCGGGCGCCCGCCCCCGCGTCTGCGGGGGCGCTATTCCGTTTGACCGCGCGCGCGGGCGGGTTTACAATGCCGATGGAAGGCCTGCCATGAAATCGGGTCCGTCGCGCCGTTCCGCCTCCCCCCCGCGCGGGAAAAGCCGGGGGGTGCGCCGCCCCCCCCGGGCCGATCTCGGGATCGAGCGGGTATTCGAGTCGATCGGGGACGGGATATGCATCCTCGACGCCGAGGGCCGGATCGTCCGCTGCAACGCCGCGATGCTGTCGTTGCTGGGGGAATCGCCGCCGGCGATCGAGGGCCGGCTCTGCTGGGAGGCCATACACCGCGGGGGCGGCCCCGCCGAGGAATGCCCGTTCCTTCGCGCCCGGATATCACTGCGGCGGGAGTCCGCCACCCTCGTCCTCCGCGGAAGGCGCTTCAGGGTGGTCGTGGACCCGATCGTCGGGCGGGACGGGCGTTTCGCGGGCGGAGTCCATACGCTCCTCGGCCTCGAGGGGCAGGCCGAGGAGAGGATCGCCTCGCTCGCGGCGCTGCCCGGGGAGAACCCCAACCCCGTGCTCGACTGCCGCGCCGACGGCGCGATCATCTACATGAATCCCGCCGCGGAGCGCCTCTTCCCCTCGCTGCGGGAGGAGAAACTACGGCACCCGTTCCTGGCGGGGATCGGCGCCCTGCCGGCTGCGCCGGCGCGCGGCGGCCCCCGGGCGGTTCAGCGCGTGGTCGCATGCGGGGAGGCGCGGTACCTCCAGACGATATTGAGCCGGCCCGGCGAGGGCCGTTTCAGGGTGTACGGTGTCGACATCACCGGGCACGCCCTGGCCCGTGAGAACCTCGCGCGCCTGAACCGCACCTACCGGGTGATCTCCCGAATCAACGACGCGATCGTGCGCTCCGCGGACCGGCGGGTTCTCTTCGACACCGCCTGCCGGATCATGGTCGAACGTGAAGCTGCCGGTAGGGCTCGATATGCCGATGCCGGCATAGACCCGGTTCGGCGTCGCCTTGCCGTCGATCTGCAGGTTGACGGTGAAGCCGGCGCTGTCGCTGGTGCGCGGCGGCTGCGACCAGCTGTAGTCGACGCTGTAGGTGTTGTAGTCGAGGTCCTTGAGCGCGATGTGCCCGTCCTGGACCGACCAGCGCACGTCGGGGCCGACATTGTCGGGCACGATCTCGATGAGTTCGTAGTAGGGCCCCTCGGCCAATGCCGTGCTGCTTACAGCAAAAAGGGCGGCCAGGCCGCCCAGTATCATGCCGACGAAGAGCAAAAGTGCAGCCCCACCGGGCCGCACGCTATCCGACAC
>CALLYX010000224.1 GCA_937858775.1 uncultured bacterium
GTTCTTCATCTGATACGGCACCTCCCGGACGGGCATTGGTGGAGGCGGCGGTCGGAGTTGAACCGACGAATAGAGGTTTTGCAGACCTCCGCCTTAGCCGCTTGGCTACGCCGCCGTTCTATTCCCGGGGAATGATAGCAAAGGGGGGGCGCCCCCGCAAGGCCCGCCCACCCGGGGAGCGGATGGCGGCGCGGGTCCCCGCTCGGGTCCCTGAGGATCAACGCCCGGCCCGGGGGGGACGCCCTTACACGACCACGCGGGATTTCGGCGTTGACGCGCGGCGGGCGGGGTGGTATATTCCCCTTTCGCATTTCAAGAGAGGAGTCGAGGGTGAAGACCTTCATGGCAAAGACCGGCGAGATCGAGAGAAAATGGCACTTGATCGACGCGGACGGACAAGTGCTCGGGAGAATGGCCACGAGGATAGCCGACCTCCTGCGCGGCAAGGGGAAGGCCGAGTACACCCCCCATGCAGACACCGGCGACTTCGTCGTCGTGATCAACGCGGCGAAGGTCAAACTCACGGGGAAGAAGGACGAGCAGAAGACGTACACGCGCTACTCGGGCTACCCTGGCGGCCTGAGGACGATACCGGTGGCGCGGGTCCGGGAGCGCCACCCGGAGCGGCTCGTCGAGCACGCGGTGGCGGGCATGATGCCGAAGAACAGGCTGGGGCGCGCCCTCCTGAAAAAGCTGAAGGTGTACGCCGGGCCCGAGCACCCGCACGCGGCGCAGATGCCGGTCGCGGCCACGCGGTGATGGACGGGGGCCTGCAGCCCCTGCGCGCGAATCTACGGAGGAAGAGATGACAGTGCAGGAAGCCGGGGTGAGGACCACCGGGAGGAGAAAGACGTCGGTCGCGACCGTGAGGCTCGTTCCGGGCACGGGCCGGGTGAGCGTCAACGGCGTGCCGATCGAGCAATACTTCAGGAAGGAGGAGATGCGCGTGATCGTGTCGCAGCCGCTCACGGTCACGCAGACGGCGGAGAAGTACGACGTGATCGCCGTCGTCAACGGCGGCGGCCTGATGGGGCAGGCCGGGGCGATGCGCCACGGCCTCGCCCGGGCCATCTCCCGCTTCGACGAGACGACGCGCCAGAGCCTGAAGCAGGCCGGCCTCCTCACCCGCGACCCCCGCGCGAAGGAGCGCAAAAAATACGGCCACGCCGGAGCCCGGAAGAGATTCCAGTTCTCCAAGCGCTGACGCGGCGCGGCGCCGAAGCCGATGGGCAGGGTCGTCCTCGCGGCCTTGCCCTTATTTATCCGGGCGGCATGGGTTCAGGCGCGGTGATCCCGGGGGATGGGGGCGAGCCGGCGCCGCGCGCCCCCGACGCGCCCCGTCCCGCCGCGGGGCGCCCCCGGTTTGTGGTTGACAGCGGGGCTGGCGGCCCTATAATTCGCGGCGACGAGGTGAATAAATTGATTCGAGTTGCCGTTGTCGGGGCGACTGGCTACACCGGCTGCGAACTGCTTGAGATACTGACGCGCCATCCCCGGGCGAAGGTGACTTCCCTCACCGCCAAGCTGGACCACCCCATATTGATGAGCGAGGAGTCGCCGCGATTTGCCGGGCGCCTCGACCTTCCCTGCACCCCGCTCGACGTCGAGGACGTCTGCCGCAAGGCGGACCTGGTGTTCCTCTCGCTTCCGCACGGCGTCTCCATGAAATACGCCGGGCCGTTCCGCGCGGCGGGCAAGAAGGTGATCGACCTGAGCGCGGATTTCCGTTTCCGCGACGCGGCCGTCTTCGCGCAATGGTACGGCGTCGAGCACGCCGCGCAGGGGCTCCTGCCGGAGGCGGTCTACGGCCTCCCGGAGCTGCGCGCGGACGAGATACGCGGGGCGTCCCTCGTGGCCAACCCCGGCTGCTACCCGACGGGCTCCATCCTCGCGATCGCCCCGCTCCTCGCCGCGGGACTCGTCGAGCCCGGCGAGATCATAATCGACTCCAAGTCGGGGGCGACGGGGGCGGGGAGGAAGGCGTCCATACCGATGATATTCGGGGAGGTGAACGAGAGCTTCCGCGCCTACAAGGTCGGGAGGCACCAGCATATCGCCGAGATAGAGGCGGAGCTGGGCCGGGCGGCGGGCGTCCCCATCCGCGTGCTCTTCACCCCGCACCTGGCCCCCATGAACCGCGGCATCCTCACGACCGTCTACCTGAAACCCCGTTCCCCGGTCTCCTCGTCGGCGCTGCTCGACGCCTACAGGGGGGCGTACGCGCGCTCCCCCTTCGTAAGGGTCATGCCGCCGGGCGCGCTCGCGGACACGAAGAACGTCCTGGGACTGAACTTCTGCGACATATCGGCCGTCGCCGACGACCGCACCGGCAGGATCGTCGTCATCTCCGCGATCGACAATCTCGTCAAGGGCGCCGCCGGGCAGGCGGTGCAGAACATGAACCTCGTCAGCGGCTTCCCGGAGACCGAGGGGCTGCGCTGAGGCGCCCCGAGGGCCTCCCCCGCCGGCTTTCCACGGGAAAGACGCGTCTCATGACAATGGCATCCGGTTGCGTGACCGCGGCCGCCGGCTTCAGGGCGGCCGGGACGCGGTGCGGCATCAAGGAGGGGGGGAAGGACCTCGCCCTCATCGCCTCCGATATTCCGGCCGCCGCCGCCGGGATGTTCACGACCAACCGATTCTGCGCCGCCCCGGTGGCGCTCAGCCGGGCCAGGCTCGCCTCGGGCCGCGCGCAGGCGATAGTCGTCAACAGCGGCTGCGCCAACGCCGCGACCGGCGAGGCCGGATTGCGCGACGCCGAGGGGATGGCCGCCGCGGCCGCGCGGGCGCTGGGGATCGACCCGTCCGCGGTGCTAGCCGCGTCCACGGGGCGGATCGGGCGGCGCCTTCCCCTGGACAGGATAACCGCCGCGATCCCCGGCCTCGCCGCCTCGCTAAGTGGAGAGGGGGGAAGGTACGCCGCGGCCGCCATGCTCACCACCGACACCCGCCCCAAGGAGGTGGAGGCCCGGGTCTCCATCGGGGGGAGGAAGGCGACCATCGGCGGCATGGCCAAGGGCGCGGGCATGATACGCCCGGACCTGGCGACGATGCTCGCCTTCATCACCACGGACGCGGCGGTGGAGCCGGGCGCCCTCGCCGCGCTGCTCCGCGCGAGCGTCGAGAAGAGTTTCAACCGGATCACGGTGGACGGGGATTGCAGCACGAACGACTCCGTCTTCCTGCTGGCGAACGGCCTCTCGGGCGCGCCCCTCATCTCCGGGACCGGGGACCCCGACGCGCGCCGGTTCTCCGGGGCGCTGGACGAGGTCGCCGGGGGGCTCGCCGAGATGATCGCGCGGGACGGGGAGGGGGCGTCGAAGTTCATCGAGATCGTCGTGACCGGCGCGCGCGACTCGGAGGAGGCGAAACGGCTCGGCTTCGCCGTCGCCGACTCCCTCCTGTTCAAGACCGCCATGTACGGCAGGGAGCCGAACTGGGGGAGGGTGCTCTCCGCCCTGGGCGCCGCGGGGGTCGACCTGTCGCAGGACGGCGTCGAGGTGACGATGCAGGGGCGCCTGGTCTTCGCGCGGGGCGCCGCCGCGGGCGCGGACGAGGCGGCGCTCAGGCGATCGCTCGAGGGGCCGGAGATCGCGATCGGGATCGCGCTCGCGCGCGGCCGCGCGCGCGAACGGATCCTCACCTGCGACCTGACGCCGGGGTACGTGGAGATCAACAAGCTGTAGGCGGCCGGCGGGTTCATTCCCCGCCGCGGAAGGGGCGCAACGATGGACGACATCAAGGCGCTTGTGGAGAAGGCGGACGTGCTTGTCGAGGCGCTCCCGTACATCCAGCGATTCCGGCGGAAGGTCGTGGTGCTCAAATACGGCGGGAGCGCGATGGGCTCCGGGGACCCGGACGGGATACTCCGGGACGTGGTCTTCATGGAGTGCGTGGGGATACGGCCGGTCGTCATTCACGGGGGGGGTAACGCCATCAGCGCGCGGCTGAAGGAGCGGGGGATCGTGCCGCGATTCGTCTCCGGGCTGCGGGTAACGGACGCCGAGACGATGAAGGTCGTGGAGGAGGTCCTCCTCGAGGTGAACCGCGGGATCGTGGAACGGCTGGGGCAACTGGGCGGGAGGGCGCGCGGGCTGGCCGGAAGGAACGGGGTGCTCCGGGCGAAGAGGCACCTTCCCGGGGGCGGGGCGGGGGCGGGGGCGGACATCGGGTTCGTGGGCGATGTGGAGAAGGTTGCGGTCGAGCCGATAAGGGAACTCCTCAGGAAGGATATCATTCCGGTCATCGCCCCCGTGGGGGCCGACGCGGAGGGGAATCTCTACAACATAAACGCCGACACGGCGGCGGGCGAGGTGGCGGCGGCGCTGAAGGCGGAGAAGCTCATCCTTCTCACGGACGTCCGCGGGATCCTCCGCAACCCCGATGACGAGGGGTCGCTGATCGGGACGCTCAAGATCGGCGACATCGCCACGCTGACGGCCGCCGGGGTGCTGAAGGGGGGGATGCTTCCGAAGGTGCGGGCGGGGGTGACTTCCGCGGCCGCGGGGGTGCCGAAGACGCATATCGTGGACGGCAGGCTTCCCCACTCGACGCTCCTCGAGATATTCACGGACGCCGGGATCGGGACGGAGATAGTGAAGGGCTGAACGGCGAACGGCGAAAACCGGATGGCGGCCGGATGAGCGGTCCGGGCCGGCGTCCCGCGGTCCTTTTCCCGGCGTCGTTCTTTTCGGGGCGCGGGGGTCATTCCGGGGCCGAGGACGCGGGCGTTCGCAAGGGGAAGGGGTGGAAATGAAAAAGGATCGGGCAGGGGCGCGGGGGACTATAGGGTTGTACGGGCGCTGCGTGATCCCGTCGTACGGCCGGAATCCGCTCGTGATCGTCAGGGGAAAGGGGTCGTGGGTATGGGACGACCGCGGCCGCCGCTACCTGGATTTCTTCCCCGGCTACGCGGTGAGCGGGCTCGGACATTGCCACCCGAAGGTCGTGGCCGCCGTCAGGAGGCAGGCCGGCCTCCTCCTGCATATACCGAATATCTACTACAACCCGCTCCAGGCGCGCCTCGCGGAGCTCATCGCCGAGCACGCCTTCCCCGGGAAATGCTTCTTCTGCAACAGCGGCGCCGAGGCGAACGAGGCCGCGATGAAACTCGCGCGGAAGGCGGGCAACCCGAAGGGGCGCTACGAGATCATCTCCATGATCGATTCCTTCCACGGGCGCACCATCGCGACGGTCACCGCCACGGGGCAGCCGAAATACCAGGAGGGATTCGGGCCGCTTCTCTCCGGCGTCAGGCACGTGCCGTTCGGCGACATCGGCGCCCTGTCGCGCGCGGTCGGCGACGCCACCTGCGCCGTGCTGCTCGAGCCGATACAGGGGGAGGGGGGGATCAACACGGCGCCGCCCGAGTATTTCGTCGCCGTACGGCGCCTCTGCGACTCGAAGGGGATCATGCTGATCATGGACGAGGTGCAGACCGGGATGGGGCGGACCGGCAAGTACTTCGCCTACCAGCATTGCGGCGTCGTGCCGGACGTGATCACGCTGGCCAAGACCCTCGGCGGCGGCGTTGCGATCGGGGCGATGCTCGCCTCGACGAAGTACGCCGACCTTCTCCAGCCGGGGATGCACGCCTCCACATTCGGCGGCAACCCGCTCGCCTGCGCGGCGGGGATCGCGGTCTTCGATGCGATCGAGAAGGAGGGGCTGCTCAAGCGGACGCGGCAGATGGGCAGGTATCTCCGGACGCGCCTCGTCCGCCTCGCGGCGCGCCGCCCGTTCGTGAGGGAGATCCGCGGGGAGGGGCTTATGCTCGGGATGCATCTCTCGATAGACGGGAAGGCGGTCGTGGCGGAGTGCATGAGGCGGGGGATGCTCACGAACTCCACCGGCGACAACGTCCTGCGCTTCATGCCCGCGATGACGGTGACGAAGAAGGAGATCGATCTGGCGATGGAGATCGTCGAGGAGGCGTTCGCCGCGGTGGCTCGGGCGAAGAAGTTGTAATGGCCGGGGGGAAACCCGCCTTTTCGGCCCCGGGAATCCGCGCGCTCGCCCCCCCACCCGCCATGACGCCGGCCGCTGGAGAGAAGGGCCGTCCACCCCGCCCCGGGTTCCTCAACCCCCCCAGCGCGCCGAATCCCCTCTTTTCCGCGTCTCCGCCTCCTTCCTTGTGGTAAAATCCTGCCGGATCGGAGGGGCGAACCGCGCGGATCCAAGAGACGGAAGGGCTCCGATCCGGTCCGCGGCGCGGCATCCGCCGTGCACTGAAAGGAGAATCCCGATGGAGAAGGTGGTGCTTGCCTACTCGGGCGGGCTCGACACCTCGATCATTCTGAAGTGGCTGCAGAAGGAGAGGGGGATGGACGTCATCGCCTACGTGGCCGACCTCGGCCAGGGCGAGGAGCTCGACGGGATCCGCCGGAAGGCGCTCCGCACCGGGGCGAGCAAGGTCTACGTCGAGGACCTGCGCGAGGAGTTCGCGCGCGACTTCGTCTTCGCGGCGCTCAAGGCAAACGCGATCTACGAGGGGACGTACCTGCTCGGCACCTCCATCGCGCGGCCGCTGATCGCTAAGCGGCAGGTGGAGATAGCCCGGAAGGAGAAGGCGAACGCCGTGGCGCACGGCGCGACGGGCAAGGGGAACGACCAGGTGCGGTTCGAGCTGACCTTCGCCGCCCTCGGCCCCGACCTCAAGGTCATCGCCCCGTGGCGCGAGTGGAACTTCGGTGCGCGCGCGGACCTGATCGAGTACGCGAAGCGGCACGGCATTCCGGTCCCGGTGACCAAGGAGAAGCCGTACTCGAGCGACCGGAACCTCCTGCACATCAGTTTCGAGGGCGGCATCCTCGAGGACCCCGGCCGCGAGCCCGACGAGGATATGTTCGTCCTCAGCGTCTCCCCTGAGAAGGCCCCGGACAGGCCGACGTACGTTTCCATCGGGTTCGAGAAGGGCGTGCCGGTCTCCGTGGACGGGAAGAAGCTCGCGTCCGCGAAACTCCTTGCACGCATGAACGAGCTCGGGGGGGGGAACGGCATCGGGCGGATCGACATCGTGGAGAACCGGTACGTCGGAATGAAGTGCCGCGGCGTCTACGAGACGCCGGGGGGCACCATACTGCATATCGCGCACCGCGCGATGGAGTCGCTCACGATGGACCGGGAGGTGATGCACCTGCGCGACTCGCTCATCCCGTATTTCTCCTCCCTCGTCTACAACGGATTCTGGTACTCGCCCGAGATGCGGATGCTCATGGCCGCCGTCGAGGAGAGCCAGAAGAACGTCACGGGGACGGTGCGGGTCAAGTTGTACAAGGGGAATTGCATCGTCGTCGGGAGGAGCTCCCCCTGCTCCCTCTACAGCCCGGCGCACGCCACCTTCGAGGCGAGCGGCGCCGTGTACAACCAGGCGGACGCGACCGGCTTCATCCGTCTGAACGGCCTACGCCTTCGGATCGAGGCGATGTTGAGGAAGGGCCGCAGGGGATGAAGCGGAAGAAGGGATCGCGCGGGGGGGAGGGGAGGGGAGCCATGGCCAGGAAGCTTTGGTCCGGCAGGTTCGACAGGGAGATGGCGCGCGAGGTGGAGGCGTTCACCGCCTCCATCGGCTTCGACCGTGTCCTCTTCAGGCACGATATCCGGGGCAGTCTCGCGCACGTCGCGATGCTCGCGAAGCAGGGGCTCGTGACGCAGGCGGAGGCGAAGAGGATCAGCGCAGGCCTGAAGAAGGTGGAGAAGGAGATCGAGCGCGGTGCGTTCCGTCCCGGTCCCGCGCACGAGGATATCCACATGGCGGTCGAGTCCCGGTTGAAGGAGCTCATAGGCCCGACGGCCGACAAGCTCCACACCGCCCGCAGTCGAAACGACCAGGTCGCGCTCGACGCGCGGCTTTTCTTGATCGACGCCGTAGGCGACGCTATCGCGGGCATCCGGGGGCTCCAGGGCGCCATCGTCGACGCCGCGTGGAGGCACCGGGCGCTCGTCATGCCGGGCTTCACGCACCTCCAGCACGGCCAGCCGGTGCTCGTAGCCCACCACCTCCTCGCCTACGTCGAGATGCTCGATCGGGACGCCGCGCGGATGGCGGATTGCCTGAAGAGGGCGGACTCCATGCCGCTCGGCGCGGGGGCGCTCGCCGGGTCAAGCCTCCCGATCGACCGCGATCAGGTCGCCCGGGCGCTCGGGTTCTCCCGCGTCGCGGAGAACAGCATAGACGCGGTGAGCGACCGCGACTTCGTCCTCGAATTCCTCGCTGCGGGCGCCATCACGGGGGTGCACCTTTCCCGGATGGCGGAGGAGATCGTCCTTTGGGCGAGCAAGGAGTTCTCGTTCGTCTCCATCGACCTCTCCTACTGCTCCGGCTCGTCGCTCATGCCCCAGAAGGCCAACCCGGACGTCGCCGAGCTCGTGCGCGGAAAGTCGGGACGGCTCATCGGGGCGCTCGTCTCGGCGCTCACGGTAATGAAGGGCCTCCCGCTGGCCTACAACCGCGACATGCAGGAAGACAAGGAGCCGCTCCTCGACGCCGCCCTGACGCTCGACGGGTGCCTCTTGATCATGGCGGGGCTCTGGAGAAAGATTTCGTTCAGGCCCGAGATGCTCCGCCGCGCCCTCGACGGCGACTTCAGCCAGGCCACGGACCTCGCCGAGTGTCTCGTCGCCCGCGGCGTTCCGTTCCGCGAGGCGCACCGCGCCGTCGGGATGCTCGTCGCCGACTGCTTGTCCCGGAAGAGGCGCCTCGAGGACCTGACGCTCTCGGAGCTCCGGGCCTTTTCCCCGCGTTTCGGGGAGGACGCGCGCAAGGCGCTCGCGCACGAACATACGGTTGCCAGGAAAAGATCCCGCGGGTCGACGTCGCCGGCGGGGGTGGCGAAGGCCCTCGCGGCGTGGAGGAGAAGGCTCTCCCATGCATGAGTTCGCCTACCGGGGGGGGGCGCTTTGCGCCGAGGCGGCCCCCCTCGAGGAACTCGCCCGGAAATTCGGCACACCGCTCTACGTCTACAGCCACGCCACGCTGACCGGGCACTTCGAGCGGCTCGACCGCGCCTTCGCCCCCGTTCCGCACCTGATCTGCTACTCGGTCAAATCCTGCTCGAACCTCGCCGTGCTGAAGACCCTCGCGAACGCGGGGGCGGGCTTCGACATCGTCTCGGGGGGGGAGCTCCACCGCGCGCTCGCCTCGGGGGCCGACCCCGGGAAGATCGTCTTCGCGGGGGTGGGGAAGACGGGCGAGGAGATCTCCGCGGCGCTGCGGGCCGGGATACTCTTCTTGACGGTGGAGTCGCTCGCGGAGCTCGATGCGATCGAGCGGGTGGCTGCGCGCCTCCGCGCGACGGCCCGGATTGCGTTCCGCATCACGCCCGACGTCGACCCCCGCACGCACCGCTATGTCACTACAGGGAAGGCGGAGAACAAGTTCGGCCTCGATCCCTCTCGCGTCCGCGACGCCTACCGCAGGGCGATGCGGTGCCGGCACGTCAGGCCGACGGCGGTGCAGATGCACATCGGTTCGCAGATCATCGACACCGGCCCCTACGTGGAGGCGCTGCGGAAGGTGCTCCCCCTCGTACGGGAACTCCTGCGCGCCGGGGTGCCGCTCGAACATCTCGACATCGGGGGAGGGCTCGGGATCATCTACCGCGACGAGAACCCCGCGACCGCCGATCGGTTCGCGAGTGCGGTGCTGCCGGAGCTGCAGGGGCTCGGCCTGAAGCTGGTGCTCGAGCCGGGGCGTTTCATAGCCGGGAACTCCGGCGTGCTGCTGACCAGGGTGCTCTACCTCAAGAAAAGCGGGGCGAAGAACTTCGTCATCACGGACGCGGCGATGAACGACCTTATCCGTCCCAGTCTCTACGGGGCGTACCACGAGATCCTGCCCGTGCGGAAGGGGAGGGGGCGGTCGATCGTCGCCGACGTCGTCGGTCCCGTCTGCGAGGCGGGCGACTTCCTCGCGAAGGACCGGAAGATGCGGGAGCCGCGTCCGGGAGAGTACCTGGCCGTCATGGGCGCCGGGGCGTACGGCTTCACGATGTCGTCGAACTACAACTCCCGCCGCCGCCCCGCAGAGGTGCTCGTCCGCGGCGCGCGGGCATGGCTCGTCAGGGAGCGGGAGACGTACGAGGACCTCGTGCGCGGCGAGAGAATTCCCGCGTTTCTCTGGAAGCGCTGAGATGAAGATACCGTTCGTGAAGATGCACGGGCTCGGGAACGACTTCGTCCTCCTTGACTGCGTCCGCCAGGCGCTCCCGATCCACCAAGGGCTCGTCCGCTCCCTCTGCGACAGGCGGCACGGCATCGGGGCCGACCAGCTCCTCGTCCTCGAACCGTCGAAGAGGGCCGACTATCGGATGCGCGTCTTCAACGCCGACGGGGGCGAGGTGGAGATGTGCGGCAACGGCATCCGCTGCCTGGCGAAATACCTCGTGACGCAGGAACTCCTCCCCGAGGGGGAGCAGGCGATCGAGACGAAGGCCGGGATCATCCGGCCCCGGGTGGAGGGGGACCTGGTAACCGTGGACATGGGCGTTCCCGAACTCGACGGGCCGAAAATCCCCGTGCGGATGCGGGGAAGAATAGTCGACCGCGAGGTGACGCTCGCCAACGAGCCGAGGCGCATCACCTGCGTCTCGATGGGGAACCCGCACTGCGTTCTCTTCACCGACGCCCTCGCCGCCTTCCCGGTGCGCCAACTCGGCCCGAGGATCGAGATCGATCCCCTCTTCCCCCAGCGCGTGAACGTGGAATTTGTACAGGTCGAATCGCCGTCGCGCGTCTCGATGCGAGTCTGGGAGCGCGGCGCGGGGGAGACGGCGGCGTGCGGCACCGGGGCGTGCGCCGCCGCGGTCGCGTCGTGTCTCACCGGCCGCACCGGCCGGGAGGTCGTCGTCGCCCTGCCCGGCGGGGAACTCTCCATCCGCTGGGCGGAAGACGATCACGTCTTCATGACCGGCCCCGCCGAGGAGGTCTTCCGGGGCGAGATCGAGGCCGAGAGGAAGGGATAGCCGGCCGCCGCGCCGTTGAGGCGGATTCTCCCGCCGCCGTGGTATACTATCCGCGGCGCCGCCGCCCCGAGCGCCGCATTCGACAAGCCGAGGGCCGCAGATTGAGGGGGGTGTCCATGTTCAGCGGATCCATCGTTGCGCTGGTGACGCCGTTCCGCGACGGCGAGATCGACTTCGAGACGCTCGGCTCGCTGGTGGAGTTCCAGATCGAGGGCGGGACGAACGTGATCCTCCCCTGCGGGACGACCGGCGAATCGGCGACGCTCTCCCACGAGGAGCACGACCGCGTGGTCGAGTACGTGGTCGAGAAGGTCGCCCGAAGGAGGCCGGTCATCGCCGGGAGCGGATCGAACTGCACGCGCGAGGCGCTGCGCCTGACCGCGCACGCGAAGGAGGCGGGGGCCGACGGGGCGCTGGTGATCACGCCGTACTGCAACAAGCCGACCCAGCGCGGATTGCAATACCATTACGAGGCGATCGCGAAGGAGGTGGATATCCCCGTCGTCATCTACAACGTCCCCGGGCGGACGGGCGTCTCCATAACGCCGGAGACGGTCGCCTCCCTCTCCAGGGAGAAGAATATCGTCGCCATCAAGGAGGCGAGCGGCAGCCTCGAGCAGGTGAGCCAGATACTCTCGCGCTGCGACATCACGGTGCTCTCCGGCGACGACAGCCTTACGTTTCCGATCATGGCGCTCGGGGGCAAGGGCGTTGTCTCCGTGGCCGCCAACGTCCTGCCCGCCGCCGTCGCGGGGATGGTCGGGAAGTTCCTCGGGGGGGATATCGAGGGGGCGCGCGCCGCGCACTACGAGCTCTACCGGATGAACAGGGCCCTCTTCGTAGAGACGAACCCGATCCCGGTGAAGGCCGCCCTCGCCATGATGGGCAAGATCCGGGAGGAGTACCGCCTCCCGCTCTGCCCCATCGCGGACGAAAACCGCGCGACACTGGAGAAGGTGATGCGGGAATACGGGTTGATCTGAGCGGCGCGCGGCCGGATGAGGCGAACCCCTGCCCGCGCGCGGGGGGGGGAGGAGGGTGGGGATGCTCAGGATCGTCGTCTGCGGGGCGTGCGGGCGGATGGGGAAGCGGATCATCGCCTGCGCGGCCGGCGGGGGCGGTATTGCGGTGGTCGGGGCGGTCGAGCGCGAGGGGCATCCGTGCATCGGCGCCGACGCCGGGGAGTGCGCCGGCGCGGGCAGGATCGGCGTGCCGGTCTCATCGGACCTGGCGTCGTCGGCGCGGGGCGCGGACGTGATCGTGGATTTCTCCGGGCGCGAGGCGGCGGCGCGGGGCGCGGAGACGGCCGCCTTCCTCGGGAAACCGATCGTGATCGGGACGACCGGCCTCGGCGACGCCGAGAGGCGGGCCGTGAAGCGGGCCTCCCGGAAGGTCGCCTGCCTCGTCGCCCCCAACATGAGCGTGGGGGTGAACCTGCTCCTCCGCCTCGCGGCGGAGGCCTCGCGATCCCTCGGCGACGACTACGACGTGGAGATCGTCGAGACGCATCACCGGCACAAGCTGGACGCCCCGAGCGGCACGGCGCTCCGCCTGGCGAGGGCAGTGGCGGAGGGGCGCGGTGCGGATCTCTCGAAGGCCGTCGTGTACGGCAGGAAGGGGGAGCCCGGGGAGCGGCCGCGGGGGCAGATCGGGATCCACGCCGTCAGGCAGGGGGATATCGTCGGCGACCACGTCGTCTCCTTCGCCGCCGCCGGGGAGCGGATCGAACTGGCGCACCGCGCCACCTCCCGCGACACGTTCGCCCGCGGGGCGCTGAGGGCGGCGCGGTGGATCGCCGGGAAGCCGCCTGGGATCTACGAGATGGGTGACGTGCTTGCCCGGCGCGGGGGAGGGCGGCGTTGAGCGCGCGGGGTCGCATCTCCATAAGCCTGGCCGACAGGCTGAAGAATCTTCCGCCGTACCTGTTCGCCGAGATCGACCGGATGAAACGGGAACTCGCGGAATCCGGGCGGGGGATCATCGACCTGGGGGTGGGTGATCCCGACCTGCCGACGCCCCCGCACGTCATCGAGGCGCTCCACCGCGCCGCGCTCGACCCGGCGAACCACCGCTACGCCCTCGACCTCGGCATGCCGGCCCTGAGGAAGGCGATAGCCGGCTGGTACGGGCGGCGATTCGGCGTGCGTCTCGACCCGGAGACGGAGGTGCTCCCGCTGATCGGATCGAAGGAGGGGATCGGCCACATCCCGTTCGCCTTCGTCAACCCGGGCGACGTCGTTCTTGTCCCCGACCCCGGCTACCCGGTCTACCAGGCCGCCGCCATCCTGGCCGGGGGGGAGCCGTACAGGATGCCGCTTCGGGAGGAGGCCGGCTTTCTCCCCGATCTCGACGCCGTTCCGGAGGGGGTCGCCCGCAGGGCACGGCTCCTCTTCATCAACTACCCGAACAACCCAACGGCCGCGACGTGCGGCCTGGGCTTCTTCGGCCGCGTGGCCGAGTTCGCGCGAAGGCACGGAATCATCGTCTGCCACGACGCCGCCTACACCGAGCTCGCCTACGACGGCTGCCGCCCGCCGAGCTTCCTCCAGGCGGAGGGGGCGAGGGAAGTCGGGATCGAGTTCCACTCCCTCTCCAAGACTTACAGCATGACCGGCTGGAGGGTCGGCTTCGCCGTCGGGATGGCCGAGGTGGTCGCGGGGCTCGGCAGGGTGAAGTCGAACCTCGACTCCGGGATCTTCCAGGCGGTGCAGCTAGCCGGCGTGGCGGCGCTCGACGGGCCGCAGGGGTTCCTGGCCGGGTATCTCTCCGCGTACAAGCGCCGGCGCGACGCGCTTGTGGACGGGCTGCGCGCGCTGGGCTGGGGCGTGGCGAGGCCGAACGCCACGTTCTACGTCTGGGCGCGCGTCCCCGGGCGCCTCTCCTCGGCCGAGATGGCCGGGCGGCTCCTGCGGGAGGCGGGCATAGTCGTCACCCCCGGGAACGGCCTGGGTCCGAGCGGCGAAGGTTATATCCGCATGACCTTGACCGTCCCCGAGGAACAAATCCGGGAGGCGGTCGCCCGCATCGGGAAAATGGACGTCTGAGTCGGGAGGCGGCGAGGAATGACCCCGAATGGCCGTCCCGCGCCCCGCATCTCCCGTCTCCGCGGCGAGGAGGTGTTCATCGCCCTCGGGTCGAACCTCGGGAACGCCGGGAAAAACCTGCGCGAGGCGGTCGGGAGGATAGCCGCGCTCCCCGGGGTGCGCGTGGCGAAGCTCTCCTCCGTGTATCGCACGGAGCCGGTGGGCGGGCCGCCGCAACCGCCGTATCTCAACGCTGCGGTCGGGATCGAGACGTCGCTCGGGCCGGGGGCCCTCCTGCGGGCGCTTCGCGGGATCGAGCGCGGGATGGGGCGCGCGCGGGGGGCGAGGAACGCCCCCAGGACCATCGACCTAGACATCCTGCTCTTCGGGCGGCGGATGATACGCGCCGCCCGACTGACGGTCCCGCACCCGAGGATGTCCGGGCGGCGGTTTGTCCTGGCGCCGCTCGCCGAAATCGCCGGGGGGGGCCTCCATCCGGCGGCCGGAATGACGATCGCGGCGTTGCTGGATGCGGTCGAGGATTCGCACCGCGTCGAAAAAACGGGCATTCCGCTCCGCGCGGGGCGGAAGCGGCGGGGCGCGTCGCGGCCCCTCCGCGAAGGGGGGGCGGCCCGGGGGCGCGCGTAAAGGCGGGGCGCAGGCGGGAGGCATGACATGGCGGCGGACAAGGTGACGCCCGTGACTCTCCGGGAGATGAAGGGGCGGGGGGAGAAGATCGTAGCCCTCACCGCGTACGACTGCTACTCGGC
>CALLYX010000225.1 GCA_937858775.1 uncultured bacterium
CCAGTACACGATCCCGGCGGTCAACGCGATCGAGCGGGGGCGTTTCGTCATGGTGATCAACGGCCGGGAGTATCCGCCCTACACCCCTCTCGGTTTCCAGCTCCTTCTCGTGCCGTTCTACCGCATCTTCGGGACCATGCTCGGAAACGGCATCCGGGCGGTCCAGGTGTGCGGGCTGCTGTCCGTCGCCGCCGTCTATGCGCTCGGCGCCGCCGCGCTGGGAAGGAGGCGGGGGCTGCTCGCCGCGCTGCTCCTTTCGACGAACCCCGCGCTCATCTTCTGGAGCAAGGGGATCATGCCGACGACGGCCAACCTGGCGCTCACCGCCGCCGCCCTGCTGCTCCTCATCTCCCTATGGCGGAGCGAGGGCGGGGGGCGCGTGGCCATCGCGGCGGCCCTCGGTGTCGTCGCCGGCCTACAACTCCTCCTTTCCTACAGCACCTCCTTCGTCGCCCCGGCCCTCTTCGTTCTCGTCCTCGCCGCGCCCTGGCGGGGGCGGCGGGCCGCGGCGGCATGCTCCGCCGCCTTCGCGCTGGGCGCGTTCGCCGCGATGGCCCCGCAGCTCGTCTACCAATACAGCGTCTTCGGCTCCCCGCTAAGGTCCGGCTACCTCGCCTGGATACACCAGGCGTATCCCCCGGGCAGCCCGCGCTCGGAGCCGTTCCAGCTTCCCTTCGTACGGATACAGCACGACTGGCGGCTGCTCGAGCTCGCGGCGAGGGCGGGATTCAACGCGCGCGTGAGCAATCCGGCCGCCATGATGCTTGACATGGCGGGCCTGGGGGACCTCTACAACCTCGCGGTCTTTCTCCTTTTCGCCGCCGGGTGCGCCTTCCTGAGGGGAAGGAGGGACGCCGGGGCGGCTGTTCTCCTCCTCTCCACGGGGGTCCTCGCGCTCAGCCATTTCGCGGGGTTCGCCGGGTATATCTACGCCACAACGCGATTCTTCATCCAGATCCTCCCGTGCGTCCTTCCGCTCTGCGCGGAGGGGTTCATCGCCGGGTATCGGGCGGCGCGGGGCGGGGGGGGGCGCTGGGCGCGTCTCCTTTTGTGCAGCCTGCTTGCCTTCGCCGTCTCCGGGGCCTCGGGCGCGGCGTGGCGGAAGGCGGCGCGCCGCGACAGGGAACCTTGCATGTACGAGATCGCCCGCGCCTACGGTGAGATCGCGGGGGGCGGGGGCGCGGTGGTCTCGGGGATTTGCGGGGCCTATCTCTGCCATTTTTTTCCCCCCGACGCGGGGGTGAAATGGCTCCCCGTCTCCATCTGGGCGCGTTTCGCCCGGTATGAGGGGAGGCTGGTCGCGCCGGTCGCCTCCGAGGAGCCACGGCTGCTACACGGCCTCCTCGCCGCCGGGACGCCTGTTTTTATGGACGACTACTACGCCCGTTCCTTTCCGCGGGAGTACCGCCTGGTAGAGGAGGGGTTCTCAACGTCCCCGGTGCGGGAGGTCTGCGGCTACCGAATCTACCGGCTCGGCGAGAAGCAGCCCGGCGGCGGGGGGGGAGGGGACGCGCTCCGCGGTGGACAATCGGGGGATTCCCGCTATACTACGGGCGTGCCGGGGCGAAGGAAGCCCATCCGAAGGGGCGCACAGGAGCCGCCAGAATGAAGACCGCATTGATCACAGGGATCACAGGGCAGGATGGATCGTACCTGGGGGAGTTCCTCCTCAAGAAGGGGTACCGGGTGTTCGGGCTGCAGCGCCGGAGCAGCACCGTAACGACGGGTCGCGTCGAGCACCTGCTCGAGGGGGGGGTGACCGTGGTGTCGGGGGACCTGATTGACGAGAACTCCCTCATACGCGCGCTCGAGGCCGTGGAGCCGGACGAGGTGTACAACCTCGGGGCGCAGTCGTTCGTCCCCGCCTCGTGGAACCAGCCGCTACTCACCGGCGAGATCACCGCCCTGGGGGTCACGAGGATCCTCGAGGCGATACGGATCGTGAATCCGAAGATCCGCTTCTACCAGGCCTCCTCCAGCGAGATGTTCGGGAAGGTCCAGGAGACCCCGCAGACGGAGAAGACCCCGTTCTACCCGAGAAGCCCGTACGGCGTCGCGAAGGTGTACGGGCACTGGATCACGGTGAACTACAGGGAGAGCTACGACCTGTTCGCGGTCTCCGGCATCCTTTTCAACCACGAGTCGCCGCGTCGCGGCCTGGAGTTCGTGACCCGCAAGATCACATACGGCGCCGCCCGGATAAGGGCCGGCCTCCAGACGGAGCTCCGTCTCGGCAACCTCGACGCCAAGCGGGATTGGGGGTTCGCCGGCGACTATGTGCGCGCCATGTGGCTCATGCTCCAGCAAAAGACCCCCGACGACTACGTCGTGGCGACGGGCGAAACGCATTCGGTCAGGGAGGTGTGCCAGATCGCCTTCGAGAGGGTCGGCCTCGACTACCGCCGGCACGTCGCGCAGGACCGCGCGCTCTTCCGACCGGCGGAGGTCCACGTCCTCACCGGCGACGCCTCGAAGGCGCGGAAGAAGCTCAAGTGGAGGCCGGAGGTGGATTTCAGGGGTCTCATCGAGATGATGGTGGACGCGGACATGGCGCTCGTGGACGGCCTGATCCGCAGCAGCGCGCTGAAGCGCTGAACCGATGCCCGGCGTTTTGACGGGTGGGACGCGGAAGAAGGGGGCGGGCGCCGAGGGAAGGGGACGGGTATTCCACGCCGCCTTCCGCGGCCGCACGCTTTTCCGCGTAGAAACAGCAAGGCCATGAAGCGCGCCCTGATAACGGGGATCGCCGGTTTCGCCGGAAGCCACCTCGCGGGGCACCTCCGCGCCGCGGGGTGGGAGGTCGGCGGGCTGGAGCTGCCGGGCGTCCCGCGCGACAACCTCGCGGGGATCGACGGGGTGCGCGTCGCGGGGGCGGATATCCTGGACGGCCGGGCGGTGGAGGACGCGGTAGCATCCTCCGCCCCCGACGCCGTCTTCCATCTCGCCGCCGTATCTTTCGTTCCCGCCGCGGAAGGGTCTCCGCGCGGCGCGCTCGACGTGAACGCCGGGGGGACGCTTGTCCTCCTCGAGGCGTGCCGCCGGCGCGCCCCCGCGGCGCGTGTCGTCGTGGTGAGCTCCTCCGAGGTCTACGGCAAGGTTCCGCCGGGCGGGATGCCGATCGCCGAGACCAGCGCGCCCGCCCCCGTGAATATCTACGCCTTCTCGAAGCTCTGCGCCGAGGAGGCCGCCCGCTGTTACCGCCGCGCGCACGGCACGGCCGCGGTCATCCTGAGGCCGTTCAACCACATAGGCCCCCGCCAGGCCCCCTCCTTCGTCTCTTCCTCCTTCGCCCGGCAGATCGCGGAGATCGAGGCGGGGTTGCGGGGGCCGGTCATCGACGTGGGGAACCTCGACGCGGAGCGCGACTTCACGGACGTGCGCGACACGGTGAGGGCGTACGCGCTCGCCGCGGAGCGGTGCGCACCGGGGGAGGCGTACAACGTCTGCTCGGGGCGCCCGCGCCGGATCGCGGAGCTCCTCGAGATACTCCTCTCGCTCTCGCCGGCCCGGATCGAGGTCCGCGTGGACCCCGCCCGACTCCGGAAGTCCGACACGCCGATCTTTTTCGGTGACGGCGCGAAGTTAGCCCTGGCGACGGGATGGGGGCCCGGTCATCCTATCGAGGAGACGCTGCGCGGGATTCTCGACTGGTGGCGCGGGAGGGTGCGGGCGGGGGCCCGGACCCGGTGAACCGGCGCCATCCGCCGTTCCCCGTCTTCTGCCCGCTGCCCGAACGCCCTCACCCCCCCCACCAGGCGATGAGGCCCGTCTCGAAGCGGTGGGCAAGGGCCGGGTGCGCCGGGATGACGCGGACAGCGAAGCCGAACTGGCCGCTCGACTTCGACGGAATCGCGCCCGTGTAGGTCAGGTGCTTGTTCCTGTCCGGGCGCCGGCGGACGAGGGGCGTCGCCGTGCCCGAGACGATCTCCCCCTCGGCGTTGAGCGGGCCGTGGTAGAGCTCGACGGCCACGTCCTCCGGCGTCACCTTCCCCAGGTCGACCTGTACCTCCACGGTGAGGTCCGCGCCGACGCGGAGCTCGGAGACGCCCGTGACCTTGACGTCCCGTATCGAGATGCCGCCCCACTTCTGGCGCAGCCCGGCCTTCCAGGCGGCGAGCCCCCTCGCCTCGGCGCTGTTGTCCGCGGTCGCCCGCTTCCAGCGGTCGAGGGCGGGGAGGTACATCTTCTCGGCGTACTCCCCGGCCATCCGGTTGGTGTTGAAGACCGGGCAGAGCGTGCGGATGGAGTTTTTCATCATCTCGACCCACTCGTCCGGGATCCCGTCCTTGCCGCGATTGTAGAAGAGCGGGATGACCTCTTTCTCGAGGATCTCGTAGAGGGCCATGCTCTCGACCTGGTCCTGGTAGTCGTCGTCCTCGTACTCCTCGCCGCTTCCGATCGCCCAGCCGTTCTCCCCGTTGAACCCCTCCGGCCACCAGCCGTCGAGCGTGCTGATCATGAGGCCGCCGTTGCCGACCACCTTCATCCCGCTCGTCCCGCTCGCCTCGTGCGGGCGCCGCGGGGTGTTGAGCCATACGTCGACCCCCTCCACGAGGTGCCACGCCAGGCCCATCGCGTAATCCTCGAGAAAGATGAGCTTGTTCCTGAACGGCTCCTGCTCCGAGAGATGGAAGATCTCGCGGATCAATTTCTTGCCCCCCTCGTCGGCGGGGTGGGCCTTCCCGGCGAAGACGAACTGCACGGGCATCGTCGACGACGAAACGATGCGCGCCAGGCGCTCCTTGTCGCGAAGCAGCAGGGTGGCGCGCTTGTACGTGGCGAAGCGGCGCGCGAAGCCTATCGTCAACGCCTTCGGGTCGAGCGCGTCCGCCGCCTCGGCGATGCGGGCGCTGTTGGCGCCCATCTTCCGGAGCTGGTCCTGGAACCGCTCTCGCAGGTAGCCGACGAGGCGCTCCTTCATGCGCTGGCGGCTTCCCCAGAGCTCGGCCTCCGGGATCTTGTCTATCCGCTCCCAGACGCTCTTGTTCTCCGGCTCGAAACGCCACCGCGTCCCCATGTATCGGTCGTAGAGGCGGACCATCTCGTCGGAGACCCAGGTCGGCGTGTGGATGCCGTTCCTGACGTGCCCGATCGGGACCTCCTCGATCGGCACCCCCGGCCAGAGGCGGTGCCACATCTCCCGCGAGACCTCCCCGTGGAGCTCGCTCACGCCGTTGATGGAGGAGGCGAAGCGGCACGCGAGCACCGCCATGGAGAACGGCTCGCCGGCGTCGCCCGGCCTCTCGCGCCCGAGGTCGAGGAGCGTCTCGACGGATATCCCCAGCGCCTTGCAGTAGTGCCCGAAATATTTCCTGAACAGGTCCGGCTCGAAGCGGTCGATCCCGGCGGGGACCGCCGTGTGCGTGGTGAAGATGCTGGTCGAGGCGACGAGCCCGCGGGCCTCGTCGAACGAGAGGGAGTGCTTCTCCATGAGGTGCCGCGTCCGCTCGATCGCTATGAACGCGGAGTGCCCCTCGTTTATGTGCGTCACGGTCGGGGGGCAGCCCATCGCCGCGAGGGCCCTCACTCCTCCGATCCCGAGGACGATCTCCTGCCTGATCCGCATCTCCTGTCCCCCGCCGTAGAGGTGGGAGGTGATGTTTCGGTCGTCGGCCGAGTTCCGGTCCATGTTCGTGTCGAGGAGATAGAGGGGGACTCGCCCCACCTGGACCTTCCAGACGTGCACGTACACCGACCTCCCGGGGAACGGGATCTCCACCTCGAGCGGGGCGCCCTTCTTGTCCCGCACAAGCGTCATCGGCATGTTGTAGAAGTCGTTCTCCGGATACGTCTCCTGCTGCCAGCCGTCGAGGTTGAGATACTGGCGGAAGTAGCCGAAGCGGTAGGCGAGCCCCACGCCGATGAGCGGGAGGCCGATCTCGCTCGCGGACTTGAGGTAATCGCCGGCGAGTATGCCGAGTCCGCCGGAGTAGAGCGGGAGCGACTCGTGGACCCCGAACTCCGCCGAGAGGTATGCGATCTTCCTCTCCAGATGGTCGCCGTGCTCCCTCTGGTACCAGGTGCCGTGCCGGAGGTACACCGCGAGGTCCTGGGCCACGCGGTCCATCTTGCCGAGGAAGGCCTCGTTCTTGAGGAGCCGCTCGATATCCTCCGCGCCCAGCGTCCCGAGTATCTTCACCGGGTTGTAGCTGTTCGGCCGCCAGAGGGCGGGCTCTATGCCGCGGAAGAGCTCGATGGCTTCCGGGTTCCACGACCACCAGAGGTTGTAGGCGATATCGAGGAGCGGTTTCAGCCGCTCGGGGAGGTGCGGGACGACGGTGTAGCGGACGATCTTTTTCATGGAAATGCTCCTCCTAGAGACAGAGGGGAAGTATAATAGCATCCGAGGGGGCGATGGGCCATGCCATTCTCGCGGGCATCCCGGCGTTCGCGAGCCCCCGGGGCGGGCGGGGATGCGCGGATGAGGAGGAAGGCGGGGGGGGCGCGTCCGGGGGTCTCGGTTCGCTGCCCGGAAGGGCGGGCGGTGTTTCTTCTCGAGGACGCCGGTTACCGCTCCGTCCGCCTCGCCGGCGATTTCAACGATTGGGGCCTTGCCGGCGATCCGATGGCGGTGCGCCGCGGCGGGAGGTGGCGCGTCGAGAAGCGCGGGCTCCTCTCCGGGACGCACCGCTACAAGTACGTGATCGACGGGGAGCGGTGGATCCCCGACCCCGCCAACCCCCGCGTCGAGACGGACCGGGGCGGATGGACGAACAGCCTTTTCACCGTCCCCCGGTCGACCGCGGACAGGCGGTTCATCGCCTCCGTCGAGGCCGCCCTCGCCCGCACCCCGCCCCGGTGGGGGAGGCGGGGGGGCAGGCGCGCGGCGCTCGGGATGCTCGACGCCGTCCTTCTCAGGGAAGGGG
>CALLYX010000226.1 GCA_937858775.1 uncultured bacterium
CGCCGGAACCCCGCCCGCGGCGCAGCCCACGACCGGCAAGCCGCACGCCCACGCCTCGAGATAGACCATCCCGAACGACTCGTTCCTGGACGGCATGACGTAGATGTCCGCGGCGGCGTAGAGGTCGCGCTTCTCCTCCCCCTCGACCCTCTCGATCGAGGCGATGCGCGCGCGGGTCGCGGGCGCGAGCGATTTCCAGAATGCCCGGAACTCCGCGAACGTGGGGCCGGCGAGGACGAGCGAGACGTCGCGCCCGCGGGCGAGGAGGATCTCCAACGCCCGCACCGTGTGCGGGGTCCCCTTGTCGCGCGCCTTCGGGCCGACGGAGGCGAGCACCGTCCCGCGCAGCCCGTGCCGGTCCCTGAACCGCGTCCCGTCCCCTCCGCGGACGTCCCCCGGGTTCACCCCCATGCCCACGACCGCGATGATCCGCCTCGGTACGCCCGCGCGCTCGAGCGCCCCCGCCTCGATCTCCGTCTGCGCGATGACCGCGTCCGCCGCGGCGAGAAGGCGCATCTGGGCGGGGGGGGTGTGGATCCTGAGCACCGTGTCGTCCCGCGGTTCGCCGGTGTGGACGAAAGGGCTGTAGATGAGCGGCACGCGCTCCCGCCGCGCGATCCTCGAAGCGGCGTACAGGAGCATCCCGTACGGGACGAGGCCGGCGTGCACCGCGTCGACCGGGTGGCGCCTGAGCGCCTCAAGGGCCAGGCCCGGCAAAAAGCCGGTGCTGAAGAGGTGGGGGGAAGCGGGGAACGGAAGGCGGGCGAGGCGCCACCGGTGCCGCTCGAATGCGGGGGGGTGCCGGAGGGGGAAGCGCCGGACGGCGACGCCGTTGTGCGTCTCCCGGCGCGGGCCGGCCTTCGCGCCCCCCCGGTTGAGAAACCGTTCGAAGGCGAGGGCGTCGGTCGTGAAGACGGAGACGTCGTGCCCCTCGCGGGCGAGCCGCTCGGCCATCTCCTGGAAGAATATCCCCGATCCGCAGAGGGCCGGCCAGTATTGGTGGCACAGGTAGAGGATTCTCATGCGCCCCCGGGGCCTTTCGTTTCGCGCGCGAACGTGATAGACTATCGGATTATAACACACGGGGGCGGGGCGATGCGGCAGGCGGCGTTCGTGGGGAGGAACAGGCGCGAGAGGGCCCTCTTCGGCCTCTACCGGGAGAGCGCCCCGCGCTTTTACTGGTGCGTGACGTGGCATATACACTTCGCGTGCAACCAGGATTGCATCTACTGCTTCAACAAGTCGAGCCCCTCCGTCGCCGAAATGGCGCCCGACTACGAAAAGGCGCTCGCGGAACTCGCCCGCGTGAAGCCGAAGCACCTCTGCATCTCGGGCGGGGAGCCGACGCTGGTGCCCGAGATCGTCCCGATCATCCGCCGTCTGCGGGAGGGGTGCGGGGAGGGGATGCAGATCGAGTTCAACTCCAACTGCACGGGCCGCCCGGAACTCCTGCCCGAGATCCTTCCCCACGCGAACATCCTAGCCGCCAGCATCGACGGGGCCGGCGAGGTCAACAGGGAGCAGCGCGGCGTCGACGGCGACGTGGTGCTCGCGGCTATCGAGAAGATCGCCACGCACCCGTACCCGTCCTGGAGCCGCTTCCGGAGGATCATGGCCGTCCCCACGGCGACGATCCGCTCCTACGCCCGCCTGCCGGAGCTCTTCGACCGGCTGAGGGAGATCAAGCGGAAGAGCCCCCTCGAGATGAGCGTCGAGGTGAAGCCGGTCTTCCCGTACCACAAGCCGCTCTCCCCCGCGTCGAGGCCCGAGGCCTGGGAGGATTTCGTCGCCCGGAGCCGGGAGTGGGAAAAGGAGTACAAGGAGATCCGTGTCGAGGTGCGGGGGGTGAGCGCCTTCAGCGGCCTGAACAGGGGCGGGGGGAAGATGCGCTCGAAATGCTGGCGCCAGTTCTTCACCGCCATGCTCTGGCCGAACGGAATCTGGACCTACTGCAAGCCGGACTGGTTCTCGCGCAACTACTTCATCCCGAGCTACCGGGACGGCGGGAGGCGCGACAAGCTCCGCGCGGCGATCGAGAGCGTCCACTCCCTCTTCCTCGCCCCGTGCGACCTCACCTGCTACGCCCCCTGCGAGCACGGGGAGAACCTCGACCGGGCCCTCTCGGCGGGGAGGGCGAGCGCGCTGGCGGAAGAGGCGGAGAGAATAGGGCTATCCATCCCCCCCGGTGAGCTTCGGGATGTATGCGCCTTCATCAAGCGCCGCTGCAACCCGTCCCTCGTGATGGACCTCGACCGCGCCTAGGCCGCGCCGGCCCGTTCGGCCCCCCTTACGGACGATGAAGAGCCCCCGGTTTCATTTTCCGGACGTATCGGCCGCCGGATAGATGAACACGCTCGCGCGCCCGGGGGGCGGCCGCACCGCTCGAGGAATGCCCGGATCACCGGGAAGCGGCGCCGGCGGCGATACGGATTGCGGTCACGCTCGGGCCCAGGAGACGGTAATCGCCGTTGCCGAAATGGTCGTCCGGGCGCCAGCCCTCGCTCGTGGCGATCCGGCACTCCCATATATCTTCCGCCGCGCCGCCCGGGGGGAGGGGATGCGTTTCGACCCGGCGCTCGTCCCTGTCGAGCGAGAATGTCCCGATCCGCTCCCCGTTCGCGAACAGCCAGCCCGAGAGCGGCTTCACGGGGCAGCCCAGGAACGAGACCTCCAGCGACTCGGCCGCCCCGGGCGTGCGGGGGAGGTAGAACCACGCGTCCGTCGAGAGGCGGCGGGCCTTTCCGCCGGACGGGACGGCGTGGAGGTTCGCCCATCCGGGGCCGAGTGACGAGGCGTCGCCCTCCCCCATGGCGATGCGCGAGGGCCTCGAGGACGACCTCGCGTAGAGCGCAGCGTCGTGGACCGGGTAGTCGGGCGTGATCCGGGGGCTCTGCCCGTAGACCGGCGTGATGAAGCGGAGCATCTGCTCGTCGGAGACCGCGCGAAATCTCCGCGCGCGGAGGCGAAGGGCCACGAGGCCGGGCAGGCGGGCCAGGTTCCAGGCGTAGGCGCGCGGATAGACCATCGCGCGGGAGAGGGCGCCGGGTCCGCCGCGGGAGAGGATGTCGGCGACGAGCCGCGCGTCGTAGCGGAGCATCCGGGGGAGGACGGCGCGGAGGGTCCGCATCGAGTGGTTCTTCAGCACGTTCCTGATCCGGTTCTTCTCGTTCAGGTATATCCGGCGCGCGCTGAATTTGCCCATCGTCGCGTTGAACTTGTGGTACGCCACTGCCGCCGGGACCGCGACGACCCTGTACCCTGCGAGGCGCATCCGCCACGAGATGTCAATGTCCTCGAGGAAGATGAAGTAGCCCGGCTCGAAGAGGCCGACGCGCCGCAGCGCCCCGCACCGCAGGAGGCACGCCCCCCCCGAGATCCCGAAGACCTCCTCGACGCTGTCGTACCGCCCCTCGTCCCTCTCGCCCATCCCGCGGTCCCCGCCGCAGCCGATCATCGTGACCTCGGTGCCGACGCCGTTCAGGACGCTCCGCGCGTCGAAGAAGAGCAGCTTGGGGGCGCAGGCGCCGATCGCCGGGTCCGCGTCCGCGGCCGAGACGAGGGCGGCTACGAACTCCGGGTCGCACTCGGTGTCGTTGTTCAGCAGGATGACGTGTTCCGCCCCCCGCCCCATGGCGAGGCGGATGCCGCGGTTGTTCCCCTCGGCGAAGCCGAGGTTCTTCTCGAGGCGCAGCACCTCCACCCGCGGATGCTCCCGCCGCGCCCAGTCGACGCTCCCGTCGGTCGAGCCGTTGTCCACGAGGAGCGTCGTGAACGCGGGGTGCGACTGCCTCTTCAGCGAGGCGAGGCAGGCGGGGAGGTGCTCGAGGCCGTTCCAGTTGAGCACGATGACGAAGACGCGCGGCGGGTTCATCGCCCCTCGCTTTCCCGTCCCGGGAGGCGCTTGTAGAGGCGGTACGCGCCGGACGCCTTGATGGAGCGGAGCTCGCCCAGCTTCGCCTTGAGCTCCTCCCGGCTCCCCCCGAACCGGGGGTGGAGGAGGCCGTCCATGCCCGGGCGGCGATCGACCGCGGACGGGGCCGCCGCCCACTGCCGGATCGGGCCGGTCGTCGCCTCGAAGGTGCGGCGGGAAAGGACGTAGTCGCGCGCCCTCGCCCCCATCGCGCGGAGCGATTTCCGGTCCGCGGCGAGGGAGAGGATCTTTTCCCCGAGGGCGGCGTGGTCGCCGATCGGGAACGTCGCGACGAGCCGCTCGCGATCGAGCGTCTCGGAGAGCTCGCAGAGCACGGTGGTGAGGGCGGGAAGGCCCGCGGAGGCCCAGTCGAGCAGGCGGGTGCGGCAGCCGAGGAGGCCCTCGTACAGGTATTTGTCCGCGTTGATCCCGACGTCCGCGTCGAAGTAGTAGTCGTTCACCTCATCCCGCGGGACCCACCCTTCCATGACGAACCGCTCCCGGTGCGCCGAGCGGCGGACGCGGTCGAGGAAGCGCGGGTAGGTCAGCTCGTCGTGGTCGCGTATCTCCCCGCCCGTGGAGACGAACCGGACCGACGGGTTCCGCTCCATGGCGTGCTCGAGGCCGCGGAAGAGCGTGTCGGTGTCGGCCCAGGTGTTGTAGCCCCCGCTCCAGAGGACGACGAAATCGTCCTCGCCGACCCTCACTCCCCGCAGCGGATGTTTCCCGGAAGGGGAGCGGCCCCCGGGGACAGCGCTGTGCATGACGTGTACGAGCCTCCTTCCCGCGTCGGCCGCGCAGGGCCGCCCCTGCGACGCGAGCTCGCCGAGGAGGGCGTGGCGCTGGCGCGTCGAGACGGCGGAGAACCGATCCCCTCGGAGCAGCACCGGCCTCAACTGGCCCCAGAACGACGCGACCCAGTGGTCGTCTCCGTATACGGCGGCCTTCGCCTGCGCCTCCGCCATTGTGTCGCCGTAGATGTCGGCCCAGAAAGGCAGCCCCCCGCCGAGCGCGGCGGCGAGGCGCTCGAACAGCGCCGGGTTGGACTCGATGATGTGCATCCAGCAGCGGATCTCCGGCAGATGATAGGGGTTGACGACCGTCTCCCACTCGTCGGTCGCCCCCCGGATGTCCGGGTACTGGAACTTCCAGTAGAGGATGTCCTCCATGAGGTGGTCGGCCGCCCTTGCGTTGCCGGCCTCGCCGATCGCCACGCCGATCGCCTCGTAAC